>CAZBPB010000091.1:4497-5471 GCA_964493565.1 uncultured Pleurocapsa sp.
ACGCCAGACGACCTTACGGTGGGGCGATCCTAGCGATTTTGCAGCCTCGATATATTCTTTTTCGCGCACTGAAAGCGACTGTCCGCGCACCAACCGCGCCATACCCATCCATGAGGTCAAGCCGATGCCGATGAAAACGAACAGCAAGCCACCCATTTGCCGGTCAATCATACTCATGGTATAGACGAAGGATCCGGGTGCGGCTTCCGAGGCTCCTCCTCGAAAAATTGCCATCAGTAAGATAACCAGCAGCGTGGTTGGAAAAGCGTACATCAAGTCAACAAACCGCATCAGGAAGTTATCAGTCCTCCCCCCCGCGTAACCGGCAATCAGGCCAACAGCCATGCCAACGACAATGCTGAACAAAGGCCCGATAAACGCCACTGAAAGTGAAATACGCGAACCATAGATGATGCGGCTAAAGAGATCGCGTCCAAGATTATCTGCGCCTAGAAAATACAGGTCAGACACTTTGACATAACCGCCGGGTTCACCCTGTGCCTTCATGGTCGGGAACAGGTTAATCACCCAAAGCGGCGCTGCATTGGCATTGACCAGTGTTTGCTCATCGTAAGGGTATGGGGCGATCACATCGGCAAATATGGCGACAAAAATAGCAGCCAGAATTACAAAAGCGCCAATCAGAGCGAGGCGGTTGCGACGAAGCCGCTTCCATGAATCTGCCCACAGGCTTTCGCCTCGAACGTTAGGTTCAAGCTTGACGATATTCGTGGATGCAGGTTGTTCAGCAACAGCCATCTTCGAGTCCTTCGTTCAAAACCCACTGCCAACTTAATCAAGCCGAATACGCGGATCGATCCAGGCATAAACCAGGTCAACAACCAGATTTGCCATTACCAGCACTGCCGCATAAAGCAGGACTGTCCCCATGATCACTGGATAATCACGCGCACGGATACTAGAAACAAAATAGCGGCCCATTCCGGGAATACCAAAGACCGTTTCGACCACAA
>CAZBPB010000091.1:5481-5873 GCA_964493565.1 uncultured Pleurocapsa sp.
GTCCCTGTCAGCAGCGCAGCCGCCAGCGGGCCGATCACGGTCACGACGGGTATCAGGCTGTTCTTAAGCGCGTGTAGTGAGATGACACGCCGCTCTGCCAATCCCTTTGCGCGGGCAGTACGGATAAAGTCTTCATTCAAAACCTGAAGCAAACTGGCACGCGTTAAACGGGCGATCAGGGCTGCGCTAACAAAGCCAAGCGCAAAAGCAGGAAGGATAACGTTAGCGGGGGTACCCCACCCGGTTACAGGTAAGATTTTCCATTGAACGCCAAATAAATACTGCAAAAACGGCGCAGAAATAATGACCGGCACCGATACGCCGATAATGGCGACGCTCATGCCACCGTAATCCCACGGTGTATTGCGCTTTAAGGCGGTAAACACTCCCAA
>CAZBPB010000091.1:5895-9178 GCA_964493565.1 uncultured Pleurocapsa sp.
TGGCAGCCCGATCGCCAGAGAAATGCTTAACGCAGCAATGCCGAGTTGAATAGAAATGGGTAGGTTCTCGCGGAAAATATCGTTGACGGAACGACTGCGCGAGCCATAGGTTGGGCCAAAATTGACCCACTTGAAACGTGCTTCGTCGCCAAAAATATCCGGCAGGTCAATATCAATCAAATAATCTTCAGATTGCGAGGGTGGTGCACGTTCAAGGGTTATACGGGGAACGACGATATCGGTAATGTAATAGAGATACTGAATGTGCAAGGGTTCATCTAAGTGATATTTAGCGTTTAATAGGGCAAGCGTGGCTGCAGGAAGGGGTTTTTCGCGAGAGAACGGGCCGCCGGGAACCGCGTGCATTAAGCCAAAGGTGATCAAAGACACAAGAAAGAGTACCAGGATCATCCATAAAAACCGGCGGAGAACGAATTTGGCCATGCGGTTAAAACCCTTTAAGAATAATAGGGACACAGCCAGTGCTGTGTCCCTATCGAGTTGCGTTTATAACTGCAAATTAGCTGCTGCGGCTCCACAGGTAATAAGCTTCATTACCGGTAACGGACGGCGCGCGTTCCACACCCGGCTTCACCAGAAGCTGAAGGTTGTAGAAGTAAATCGGAGCAATTGCGGCCTGCTCGTTCACCAGAATCTGCTCGGCCTGTGAATACAGATCAACACGGGTCGCGGTGTCGCCTTCGACGCGGGCTTCTGCAACCAGCGCATCGTAAGCTTCATTCACGAAACCGGTATCGTTCTGGCTGGAGGCGCTGAAGAACACATCGTACATGAAGTTATTGGCGTCGGAGTAGTCCTGGCACCAGCCTGCACGGTAGATGGTCGGGGCGTCTTCGCTCAGACCCGCGAAGTAACCGGTGGATTCACGAGCTTCGAGAATAACTTCGAGGCCGAGGGTTTCTGACCACATCTGCTGAATGGCCTGAGCAATGGCGGTGTGGGTCGCGGTGTCGTTGAACACATAGCTCAACTGACCGAGATCAGCAGCCGAAGCGGCACCCAGTTCTTCGAGAGCCATAGCGAATTCTGCCTGAGCAGCTTCCGTATCGTACCAGATTGCCGAATCCGGGAAGTCAGCCTGCTGAGGGGCAGCGTTCAGACCGGGATAGGTGAAGAAGCCAGCGACTTCCTGACCACCCTGAAGAATGTTGTCAATGATCGCCTGACGGTCAATGGACATGCTGAGGGCGCGGCGGAAGTGAGCGTTGGCCGAGGGGCCTTCGGTGTTATCAAAGCCAACATAGTAGGTGCAGGGGTTACCGCCGGTCACATATTCAGCAGAAAGGGTGGGATCTGCCTGAACGAACGCCAGCTGGTCAGCAGGTACCGCGATGGAATCCATCGTGCCCGCCTGGTATTCAGCAAACTGCTGGGGGGCATCCAGGAAACGCAGGGTCACTTCTTCCAACTGTGCCTGAGGAACGTTGCCGTTGCCGGGCCAGAAAGGATTGCGAATCATGGTGATTGATTCGTCATGCGCCCATTCCTTCAATGCGAAGGGGCCGTTGGTGGCAATGTTTTCCGGCTCAGTCCAAACGTCACCAAATTCTTCGATGACCGACTGGGGCTGGGGACGGGACATCCACAGGCCGTAGATTGACGGGGCGAAGCTGGCGGCATCCGGTGCAGTGATCTGAACGGTCAGATCGTCCACTGCAACCACGCCTACATCTTCGGCAGCGCCGGTGCCGGCATTGAATTCAGCAGCGCCAGCTACGTAGGGAACCAGCACATAGGAATACGGGGAAGCGGTTGCCGGATCCAGCGAACGCAGCATACCGAACACCACATCCTGCGCGGTCACGGTCAGCGGGTTGCCGTCGGCATCCATCACTTGTTCTACCGCGCCACTTTCGGCGTTGTAGCGCACCCACGGCACGCCTTCCAGCAGCGTGAACGTGTAAACAACCGAACCATCATCCTGAGGTTCAGCGGTCATGCCGGTAGCCAAACCCATGCCGGATTCAGCGGTGACCACATCCTGATTGGTCAGTCCCAGGAAAATCTGGTTAATGACTTCAATCTGGCTGCTGGCTTCCGCCTGCGCAGGGTCAATGGTGAGAAGGTCGCCACTAACCATGCTAATGCCTGAAATAATCGTGCCGCCATCCTGTGCCATGACGCCCCCGCCAACAACGGCGAGCATCATCGCAAGCAGAGCGACGACTACAAAACGTGATACCTTCATGTAGCCTATCCTCCCAAAAACAAATTGTATAGTCGCCCCATCTATTGGGACGTATCACAAAAACTTAACACGTCACCGGATGGGTTACAAGATGGAATTGCTATGTAGATTACACGAATCCTGTTCTTAAGGTTCAATAATCTAGCGAGAATTCACGGCGAAAATAAGAGAGGATTAGGCTAATTAGACAAATAGAGTTTTCTGGCAGTTAGCACAATAGGCAGTCCCATAGCGACAGTGCCAATCAGTGCCGGGCCGGGCAACCCCCAGAACAGCAACAGCCCAAAAGCTTCGAGAAACCACGTAACCGTATAGATTACGAGTGAGGGCAGCGCGGGTATTTTTTCGGGGCGCATGCCAGCCAACATTGCCGCCGCTGTGATCGCCATGGAGGCCAGCAGCCATCCAAGGTAGTTGGTCAACGGGATGCCGAAATAATTGAACGCAGGCGGATCGTGCCATACCCAGAACCCCCATCCCACCATTTGTGGATCTAGAAATAGATCCCACGCCGTAAATATCAGCGCGTTGACGATAAGGAAGATGAGCTTGCCCCGATTCCCGACCAGAACCGACGAAATGCCCCATGAGACTGGCAGCATCATCAACCATGCCAGCGGGATCAGGATCGGGACGCCGCCAAGCTGCGGCTGTAATGCGCTGGTATAGTGATATGCGCCGAAGGGAAAACCGGTGTGGCTGCCGATGTACTCTACAAGCCACGCCGCCACGACCACCACCCCGGCAATGATCAAGGCTTTGCGCGTCTCAAAACTGTAGATCAGGATCAGCAGTCCCGCGGCGGCCTGCAGCGCAGTTCCCAGCGTGATCGCAAACTTCAGAGATTCGTCACCGCTTGCCCAGCGTTGAATCGGGATACTGATCATCGCCAGCACCCATAAAATGAGGATGCCGTACAGCATCCACTCTGCCCGCAAACGACCGCGCAGGTTATTGATCAAGGGGAAGCAGCCTTCACCAGCCGCTGAATATCGCCAGCGACTTCCAGCCCGGCACATTCACCGGTGTCATCAAATATCGGCTTGCGGCTGTTCAAGTCAGTCAGGCAAAGCT
>CAZBPB010000091.1:9188-11371 GCA_964493565.1 uncultured Pleurocapsa sp.
CCCATTTCAAGACGGGTCGGCCCCGGCAGCACCGTACTTTCAGCCCGTTCCCCATAGATTTCGAGCCGCTCCCGCCTGTCTTGCATCACCCAGAATACATTGTGTTCTGAAACTTCCAGTTTAACCACCTTCGCGCCGGTGTAAGTTGCAAAGCGATGGAATGTGCCGTTCATCCAGATCCCCGCCAGGAAACCGGGAAACCAGCCCAGCGGTGAAGGAACAATGGCAATAGAACCGCTGAAGGAGATGCCGGGCTGCGTAAAATGGTTGCTCTGCATCCACACCCAACCCGCCGGAAAAGATTTGCCCCAATCCTTTTCGATATAGCCATGCCCGCCAGTGAAATCTAGAGTCTCGCCGCCTAATTCCAGATTTCCGGCAACCGCATGATCGAAACGTAGCACACCGTGATAACATTCCATGATCGGCAGCCAGCCAAACCAGCCCATCACCCCGGGCGACTTAACCGTTACCGGCCAGCCCTCGCCTGTGCCGAAACTCAGAGTGCCTTGTACGCGCCGCTGCGCATCATCAATAGCCAGGTCTATCTGGTTGAGGCGAAAGCGGTTCTCAGCAATGCGTATATCAAAGCTTCCTAGTTCAGCGTGAAATTCTTCCGGCGGGTAGCGGTGGTAGGTAGCATGACCACTTATGCCATCAAAGACCTGCACAAAAGCATGATGGCGCGCCGGATCATCGCTCAAGAAAATGCCGGGAATCACCGCATAACGCCGCGCCCGATCCGCTGAGATGATTTTGTAATACCAGCCCTCAAAGAATGGGGGGCGCTTGCCTGTGCCGTGATACCATCCGGGATGTAAGGTTGTATCTATCCAGCGGATCAGGCTACCAAGCATTATTTATCCTTATACACGCACACAGTATCTGGAAGATAACATGTTTCCAGTCAATGATCTGCACATGGGCAGCAGATGAGTAATCGCTGATTGTTTGCTGACGGCCTTCGAAAAATTGCCATAATGTGAATCAGGTGAAGATTTTAGAACGGCAGAAACTGATGACCATCTGGGAATACAACAGGTTGGTTACGCGGCGGTTGATTCAGTGGGCATTGATCAGCAAAGTGCTCGGGCTTCTCATGCTGACAAAACGCGGCTTCTGGTCAGGCGTGGGCTGGCAGTTCATCGGCTGGGCGGGGTTGAATTTTGGCATCGCCTATTTTGGGTTCAACGCCGCGCAGGCGCGTCTTGAAAAACTCGGGCCGGCGCGTAACCTGCCCAACGTTCGCGCCAAAGAAGCGCGTGGCCTGCGTCGTTTACTGTGGCTCAACTTCTTTCTAGATATCCTCTATATGTTGGGCGGGCTGTTGCTGTTCAGGCGAAAGCAAAGTAGCCCACGCCTACGCGGCACAGGGCTTGGAATTTTACTGCAAGGGGGATTCCTGTTTGTGTTCGACTATTACCACGCTATCAAAACGCCGGATGTGAGGTCAAAATGAGGGGAATATTCCGAATTATCCTATTTGCAACCATCATCCTGATCATCGGCCTGCCGCTTTCGGCACAGGACGAACCACCGGTGCTGGCAATTTCTCTGATGCCGCGTTCGGTGCCGGAATTTTCGATTGAAACTTATATTGACGCCGTTGATCTGGGACTGGAGTTAGGCATGACCGGCGCAGCCCTGACCTATGCGTGGTCTGACCTTGAGCCTGAACGCGGACAGATAGATGTATCTGAACCCGCCGATAACATGGCTTATCTGAACAGCCGGAGCGATTTTATCTATGAGGTCGGCATTCAACCGCTGAATACAACGGATAAGGAAACGCCTTCCGATTTGATGGACGTGCCATTTGATGATCCTGAAATGATCGCCCGGTTCGAAGCATTTCTAGATGAACTTCTGCCGTTATTAGACGAGCATGTCCGTTATCTTTCCATCGGCAATGAAGTTGACGTGTATCTCGGAAACAATCCCGATGAGTGGGAAGCCTTCACCACCTTTTACAGTGCTGCCGCTAACTATGCTCGCGAGCGGGTGCCGGGGCTGCAAATTGGCGTTACTGTCACTTATGGCGGGCTGCTGATTTACCGCGACGAGGTTGCAGCATTGAATGCTGCCAGCGACGTACTGATCATCACGTATTACCCACTAGCTGAGGGTTTTAGTGCGGAAAACCCGGCCTTACCGATCACAGACTTTCCAACCATGATCAACTT
>CAZBPB010000092.1:0-5200 GCA_964493565.1 uncultured Pleurocapsa sp.
TATTATCCCCTTCCACCAGATCATAGCCTATTGCTCAGTTCAACCGCCCATCGCGAATTCTTCGGCAGCTTTTGACAGAGTAATATCGGGCAATTTGAGCATCCGGAATGAGTCAAGCAGGCCGAGTACACCGGCAAGCAAGGGAACTAGCAGCGCAATTTGCAGGGCTGTATACCGCGCTTCCGTGTTAATACGAATTATCTCCGCTTGAACATCTTCCGGTTGCCCCGCCAGTTGTTCAAGGAGCAGCGTATTACTCATAATCTGAGCATCTTCTTCCAGCGCCGCAGCCACCTGCTGCTGTTGTTCGGGAGATAGCAGCGGACTGGATTGCGCCAGCGTGTTGAAACTAACAGCCAGCGTCGCCAGCATAATCGCACCGGCAAAGGCCAACCCGAACGAAAGCCCGAACGAGCCGGACGCTGAATTTACGCCTGCAGCTTCGCTGATGCGTTCTTCGCTAATCGGCGACAGTGTGTAGTTATTCAACTGAGAAACCAGCAAGCCAATACCCGCACCGGTGATTGTAAGCGGAACTAAGAAAACCAGCCCGGAATCTGCGCGCGGAATAAATGGAATCAATAGAGCTACGCCGATGACCAGAACCAGAAATCCAACCTGGATAATCCGGCTGGGGCGGCGCTTTCCAGCCGCGCGGCCCGCCAGAATAGAGATGACAAAGATGCTGATTGAAAATGGCGCAATCGCAAGGCCAGTTTGCATGGCGCTGTATTCAAACACCATTTGAAAGTAAATCGGCAGAACGATCATCATACCACCGAGAGAAATATTCTGTAACATTTGCCCTGCAACGCCAGCAGTGAAGTGTTTTGAAGCGAAAAGCTGAGGATCCAGCAGGAAGGGTTTGCCCTGCTTTTTCCGCCGGACGATCCACCACGCGAACAGCACCAATGCAGTGATCCCGATGACCATAAGCAGCAGCACCGATTCGCCGCCTTCTTGCCAGACCAGAATGCTCAAAACAATGCCACCCATTCCAAGAACAGAGAGGATCGCACCTACAATGTCAATCGTTCGTGGCCCGGTATACGGATTGTCTTTAAGCAGTTTGATATTCAATAGCACGATGACGATTACGACGAACTCTAGCAGGAAGCCAACGCGCCACGACAAATAGGTAGTGATGAAGCCGCCTAGCAGCGGGCCGATGGCTGCGGCTATGCCGGTGGCAGCGCCCACTAAACCATACACTTTGGTTTTGGCGATGCCTTCAAAGTTTGCCTGTATTAGCGACTGCATGGCTGGCAGCAGTAAAGCTGCTCCCAGTCCTCCAAGAATCGCCCAGAAGATGATGATCGCCGTCAGGCTCTGAGTCAGGGTCATGGCAATTGCGCCGACTGCGTACCCCGACAGTCCAATGGCATAGGCGCGTTTTCTGCCAATCAGGTCACCAAGTTTGCTGCATATCAAGATAAAGGCGGCTGATACCAGTGCCTCGAGTGCAATCGCAGATTGAACCCCGCTGACGGTGGTATCAAGATCCCTAACCACAGATGAAATCGAAACGTTCATCAGTGAGGTATCCACCACCAGTACAAACATTGCCATCGCCAGAAGAATGGCTAGCCTGGTGCCGCCGTTGGATTTCGCAGGTTGGCTGACTTCTGTAGTGCCTGTCATAAATCCCCCCTGATTTACTAACATCACCAATCTTACTAATGAAGCCTCACGCCCGAACTTTGTACGAGAAAATTTACTGGTTTCCGAACAATGCCTCGGCAAGGGGTTTGTAGAAAGGATTATCAAGCACCTGTTCGCGTAAAGACTGGCGAACCGCAGTATCTGCGCGGTCAAAAGCATCGCGACAAATCGGCAATACGCGGCGAAACACGATCTGTGATCCGTTATTCACGCGATAAAGCATCAGCGCGCGCGTAAACGCAATTGTAGAATCTCCCGGCAGCAGATGTTCCGCAGCCGCGTAATCGCGCTCGGCCTCCTGCCAGTGAGCAAGCGCCGCTTGCGCTGCCCCGCGCCCGGCCAAAAGGTGCGCCCGTTCTGCTTTTGCTTCAAAGGGGGTCGTTTCCAACGCCAGACTGTAACCTGAAATAGCCTCACGGGCACGACCAGACTGCACCAGATCATCCAAATTTTCGAGCGTAGTGAGCATCGAAAAGCGTCTCCATAGAGGTAAGTTGAGTAAGGGATCGGGTGATCCGGGCGAGCAGCCGCCGGAACAGGATTATAGCGCGGTTGCAGATGAAATGGGCATATTCGGCAAACCGGTGGTGTTCTCGTGTGGCTCTACATCTTCGGCATCATTCGTTCCCGCCATTGGCAGGCGAAAACAAAAGGTCGTCCCCTTTCCCGGTTCACTTTTTACATCAATTTCTCCACCATGAAGCTCGATGATCTCTTTGCTGATCGGCAGTCCCAGTCCCGTTCCTTCGATCTGATTTTGTACGCGATAGAACGGCTGAAAAAGATACGGCAAGTGTTCCGATGCGATTCCTATGCCGTTATCTTGAACTTCAACGAACGCAAACTGCTCATCATCCTTGCTTCCGGTATACGCTCGTACCGTGATCTGGCCCTTCGCCGGGGTGTAGTTAATCGCGTTGGTGACGAGGTTTGTGATCACCTGAATAATACGCTCTTCATCAACCTCCACCATGATAGCTTCAGGTGGAACTTCGGTCGCCAATGTAAGCCCCTTACGCTCGGCTTCGGGGGTTTGGACGGCTACGCTGCGTTCGATCAGCGTTTGCAAAGGCACAGGCCGAACTTCCAGAGGAATCATCCCACGTTCGAATCGGGAAACATCCAGCAGGCCTTCTACAAGGCGGCGCATCCGGTCAGTCACTTCTTCAAGTACCGATAAGTGCTGTTCAAGGCGTTCAGGCTGTTTACGCAGTAAGTACAAACGCGTCTTTAGATTGGTTATCGGCGTGCGCAGCTCATGGCTGGCATACGCCACGAAACGGGTCTTCTGCGCCTGTAATTCCTGCTCATGGCTAATATCTCTGACGACTGAAACCACCCCCGCCAACGAGCCATCAGGGCGATTTACTGCGGAGACCGTGACCGCAGCTTCCAGCACCGAACCGTCTTTACGCTCAAACTTGCTTTCACCGCGAAACTTGCCTTCTCGTTGTAGTGTTTGCAGCAAATATTGTATCGTTCGCTGATAATCGGCCTGAGACATCCCCGTCGGGCGCATCAGACCGGATCTATTCATCCACTCTTCGGCGCTAAACCCGAGCAGCTCCGTTAGCGCGCGGTTGGTATAGCGCACCTTTTCGTTGTCGCCATCAAACTCAGCGTAAATCACGCCTTCAATCATGCCGTCAAGAATCGCCTGCAACTGCGAGCGCCCGCTGGCAAGCTCGGCAGTGCGCTGGGTAACCCGGGTTTCGAGCTGCGCCGCCTGCTCGCGCAGGTTATCGTAGAGGCGGGCATTGCGCAGCGCCACCGCCGCAGAGGTGGCAAAGGCTTGTAAACGTTCGGCATCCTGATCGGTGAAATAGTCGAGGTTGGGACTATCCACAATCAGAAAGCCGAACATGGTTTGCCCGTCAAATACCGGCACGCCAAGATTTGAACCGATCCAGCGTGCCATTGGTAGGTTCACCCAACCTTCGTAGTTATGAGAATCGGCAACACGCACGGGGCGGCGGGTCTCAACCATCTGCCTCAAATTTGCGGTTTCGAATACTGGAAATCGCGATGCCAGCACCTCCTCAGCCGTCGCATATGCCTCATAGCCGCGCATACGCACAATTCGCGCAACATTATTTTCGATTAGCATAAGGTTAGCGGCGGTGGGATGCACAACCTCATAGACCTCGTTCAGAATCTGGTTCAGCACTTCATCCAGTTCCAGCGATTGGCTAACCGCAGCAGCCGTATTCCTTAACGCCTGAGCAAGCCGCCGCTGCTCTTCGGCATTCTGTTCGGCGCGCAGCCGCTTGCTGTTATCAAATACAGTCGTGTGGAGTAGGGTTTTACCCTCTAGCTCAATCTGATTGCTGAATAGATTCACCGCCCGCACCACGCCGGAGGCCAAGCGGTGACGGTAATTGTAAGCGGTACTGACTTCAAGACTTAGCGGTTCTTCGCCGGTTACGGTCAGGTCAAACAGGAATTTCTGCTTAAGCGTTTCCAGTGGATAGCCATAGAATTCCAGCGCAGCGGCATTGGCATCAACGATCATACCGGAGACGGGATCAATTAGAAGCTGCGGAATACGCCCGTTGGCGTAAGTTTGCAACCAGCGGCGCTCGCTCTCGATGAACTTTTGGTGCGCTTCGCGTGCCTCCAGCATCCGCTTTATGCGCCGCGTAAATGCCGCCGCGATCACCGGTTGGGCAGCATAGTCATCAGCGCCAGCGTTCAAGGCTTGCTCCACCGTGCGGTAGTTTTCCCGCAGCAGCGCGAGAATGGGCAGGTAGGCTTGATAAGGAACGGCGCGTATGCGGGCAAAAAATTCGGAGGCAGGCGTATCCAACTGTTCGAAAGCAACCACCGCCAGATCAATGCCTTCCCCGGCAGCGCCCACCCCGGCAGCATTGGCAAAGGCATTTACCACGTAGTTATCGCCCTCAAGCAAGCGCTTAAGGTACTGTCGCTCGTCAGGGTCTGGCGTTACAAGCAGGATTTGAAACGGGCGATTTCGAAGCATCGAGAACTGCCAGAATAAGGTAAAACAAAAAATTTCTTATTTAAATTATCAAGGCAATAGTATATCGGGGCAAGGCGCTTCGCGTTGAGAAATTCAGACGGCGATTTGAAATATCAATAACGATGGGTTGAGATTTTCAACCCATCACCATCGTTTAGGCGTACACCCGCATAAAATCAGCGATGCGATCTAATGCTATCTGGATATTCTCAGCGCTGTTGGCGTAGCTGGCGCGCACAAAGCCCGCGCCGCTGCGGCCAAAGGCACTGCCCGGAACCACCGCAACCTTCGCTTCCCACAGCAGGCGCTCGCAAAATTCCTCATCGCTCAATCCGGTCACGGCAATAGAGGGGAAGGCATAGAATGCGCCGCGCGGCTCAAAGCAGGTGAGGCCAAGCTGGTTAAAGCCATCCACGATCAAACGGCGGCGGCTGTCATACTGTCCGCGCATGTACTCAACCGCGGAATCGCCGTTGTACAGGGCTTCAATTGAAGCGGCCTGCCCCATGGTTGGCGCAGACATGATTAGATACTGGTGCAGTTTACGCATCGCCTCCA
>CAZBPB010000092.1:5213-5504 GCA_964493565.1 uncultured Pleurocapsa sp.
CGGCGCGGTTACATAGCCGATACGCCAGCCGGTCATGGCGAAACTCTTGCTCATGCCGCTCATCACGATGGTACGTTCGCGCATATCCGGCAGGGAGGCGAAGTTTACGTGTTCAACGCCGTAGACCAGCCGTTCATAAATTTCGTCACTCAGCACCAGCAGATCGTATTTTTCGGCGACGGCGGCAATTTGCAGCATATATTCGCGTTCCAGCACCGCGCCAGTGGGGTTATTCGGATAGCTGATCAAGATGGCTTTGGTGCGCGGGGTAACAGCGGCTTCCAGCGCCGC
>CAZBPB010000092.1:5514-11183 GCA_964493565.1 uncultured Pleurocapsa sp.
GAAATTGCTCGTCTACATAAGCATCCACAATCACCGGCACGCCACCCGCCATTTCAACGGCGGCGGCATTCGCCACAAAGCAGGGCTGGACTACCAGCACTTCATCGCCCGGATCGAGGATAGCCTTGAGCGCGATCCACAGCGCCTCGCTCACGCCCACAGTCACCAGCACTTCGCATTCCGGGTCGTATTCCAGACCGTGCAGGCGCTGCACATAATCGGCTATTGCACGGCGCAGTTCCAGCATTCCAGAGTTCGAGGTGTAAGCGGTGTTGCCGCCTAGCATCGATTCGATGCCTTTTTGCATGATGTGTTCAGGGGTTACAAAGTTCGGCTCGCCAATGCCCAACGTGACCACATCATCCATCGTGGCGGCGATGTCAAAATAGCGGCGAATACCGGATGGCTGAAGGTTTTGAACGCTCTGCGAGACGAACGAACGCATGATAGTTTCCTAAAACGTGCGAAATAATAGCGAGTTGCCTCATTATGCTGGAAAGAGTGAAAACTCTCTACGGCGTGTATGTTCAATTTGGCACAGGGTTATCGTACAGAGTGTTGGAAAGGAATAACCTCACCCCTAACCCCTCAGCCGTGCACGGAGAGGGGAAGATGTGGGGCGTTGTTGTTTTGGCGATGATGACACTGGCGCAATAAAAAAAGTTCGCGCCATTCGCCGGTAAATTTGGCGAAAAATTGACGTTTTTCGCCAATCGTCGCCACAGGCTAAAAGGGCGCAGGGCTTAATTTGTGCTGGCATGGCGCAATGAGAACAACAGATTATCACGGATTTTCGCGTTTGAGGTATCCATATGGATGCAAATTTGGGGTTTTCGATAGATATTTTCGTTGAGTGCCTAGCGCCTGTTAGGCAATCGCTTTCCGTGAAGTTTCAGGGTTTTGTAACTCGTCTGAAAACTTTAAGAGAAGAGCTTCAAATTTAGTCCCTAACAGTCTGTAGTGATATATTTACCCTTACTCGAGTTGATTTACTAACACGTAAGAAAGGAATGTTATGGGTAATCCTGTTCCCGTCACTGCGCTTAACTTTTCGCGTGCCGAAAGCGACCTGTATTTTGGCAGCATCGTGAAAGATGGGGGATTCGGAAAGTTCTTTCATAATCGCGAGCCAACGCCACTAGACTAGACAGGCAGAATGTGATCCGCATGAATCGGGACACGCTTTATTCAGGAGCTGTATTCGATTTAGATGCCGGGCCGGTCACGATTATCCTGCCAGACGCGGGTGAGCGCTTTATCTCTATGCAAGTTTTCACTGAAGATCATTATACCGTTGGCGTTTATTACAATCCGGGCAGCTATACATTCACGCGTGAGCAGATCGGCACGCGTTATGTATGCATTGCGCTGCGAATACTGGCAGATGCCGTAGACCAGAGCGATATTGCTAAAGTCCATGTTATTCAAGATGCGGTAAAAGTGCAGCAGGCCAACAGCGGGGCTTTTGAAATTCCGGAATGGGATCATGAAGGCCAGAAGAAAGTGCGTGATGCGCTGCTGGCGCTGGCTTCAACCGTCCCTAATTTTAATGGCGCGTTTGGCAGCAAAGATGAGGTCGATCCGATCATGCATTTGATCGGCTCTGCGGCAGGCTGGGGAGGCAATCCTGATAAAGAAGCCATATACCTTAACTTTGCGCCGGAAAATAACGATGGGCAGACAGTGTACACCCTGACGGTTAAAGATGTGCCGGTGGACGGCTTCTGGTCAATCAGCATGTACAATGCCGAAGGTTATTTTCAGCCAAATGAGCGGAACGCCTACTCGATCAACAACCTGACGGCAGCAAAGAACGAAGATGGCTCGGTCACAGTTCAATTTGGCGGGTGTGAGGATGGTACTCTGAATTGTCTGCCGATCACGCCGGGATGGAATTATCTGGTACGCCTTTACCGCCCGCGCGCTGAGATATTGAGCGGCGAATGGACGTTTCCAGAGCCAGCGCTCGTCGGTTGAGGAAGAGGAATCCATAATGACTCAAGAATCTTTACTCGCTTCATGGAACGATGGCGCGACCAAACAGGCGATTGTAGGTTTTGTCGCCCGTGTGACGGCGCCCGGATCGGCGGATTTTGTGCCGCCAGATGAACGGGTGGCGACGTTCGATAATGACGGTACGCTGTGGACGGAAAAGCCGATGCCGACTCAGGTTGTCTATATCATGCAGCAGTTGGCGGCAGCAGCAGAAGCCGAGGAGAGCTTGCGCGAAAAACAGCCATTCAAAGCGGCATACAACAAAGACTTCAAATGGCTGGGCGAAGCGATGACTAAGCATTATCAGGGGGATGACTCTGACCTGAAAACGTTCATCGGCGGCTTGATGCACACCGTTGACGGGGTGCGCGTTGAGGACTATGAGGCAGATACGCAAAAATTCTTTGATCATGTGAAACACCCGACCTTGCAGCGCCCGTTCACAGAACTGACCTTCAAGCCGATGGTTGAACTACTGCGCTATCTTGAGGCCAACGGCTTCGCCTGCTATATTGCTTCCGGCGGCGAGCGCGATTTTATGCGCGTGATCAGTGTACCGCTGTACGGTATTCCACCTGAACGGGTGATCGGCACGTCATTTAGCGTAGAGTATATAGAAGATGAAAATGGCAATACAGTGATGTATAAGCCGGCGCTGAATATGTTTGACGACGGTCCGGCGAAACCGGTGAACATCTGGAGCCGCGTTGGCCGCCGCCCGATCCTTGCAGGCGGAAATTCAAACGGCGATATTCCGATGCTCAATTTCTCCAGCGGCGGCACAAAACCGTCACTACAACTGCTGGTACTGCACGATGATGCTGAACGCGAATTTGATTACGTCGGCGGCGCTGAAAAGGCGCTGGAGCAGGCGAAAGCAAAAGGTTGGACGGTGATCAGCGTTAAAAACGACTGGAAAACTGTTTTCGGCTAGATACGATGCCTATGAACCGCAGGAGTGTGGATTGTGGAATCTTCTCCTCAATGACCGCTGCGGTTCTTTTTATTCCCGCGCCATCGAACTTTTGAGCTACAATAGATGTATCCACCGGTGAGCGGGATCAGGTGATGCAAGGTTTTCAAACCAATGACGCGAGCGTGCTTGTCCTGTTTGGCGTATGCGGGCTGTGCATCGTCATGCTTGGCGTTGGAGCCGCCATCTTTTTCGTCTTTGCGCGCTTTGCAGGCAAAGATATCACCTCTTTTTTCACAGAACTGCTGCGCGGCGACAGCGAGGCTGCCCGCACACCACCGCCAACGCCAGCGGTCAAGCCGGATTTTAGCGCCGGCGGCCCACCCGCAGATTTTGATGTTCTGCTGAATCAGAAAATGATGCAGCAGGGGCAGAACGCGCCAAACAGCGCGCAAACAACAGCGGCAGGCCAGTCACCAGCGAATGCGCCATCACCATTTAGCGGCTATCCAGCGCCAAACAGCGGGGCAACCCCACCGACGCGTTCACAACCACCAAAGATTGCGCCTTCACCAAAGCCGCGCTTTGATGAGCCTGTTGATCCATTTTCGCAAAGCTACCCGCAGTCGCCTGTGGTGCCGCCCCATCCGGGAAGCCCCGGCGGTGACATGATCGGGGGCATGGGCGACGATTTCGAGCTATAGGGCGATATACAAACAAAAATCCCCGTGTTACGGGGATTTTTGAGCTTATTCAGGACAAACGACCTTAAGAGGTTGTCGTCGCACTTTCATTCAAGCTCGCCAGCTCCTCATCAATAGCGTTGATGAAACTGTCAAGCGGCTGCGCGCCAATCAGGATGCGCCCGTTGATGAAGAATGTTGGCGTGCCTGTCATCGGCGTTGCCGAACCGGCGTCATAATCGGCCATCACTTCCTGCAAATGCACCTGCTCATCAAGGCAGGTGGTGAAAGTATCAACATCCAGCTCTAACTCGGTTGCATATTGAATAAAAGCGTCACGCGCCAGATTCTGATCGGTATACACGCGGTCATGAAATTCCCAGAACGCGCCCTGATCATCGGCACATTCGGCAGCCAGCGCCGCCGTCAGCGAATCGGGCGAAAGGATCGGGTAATCGCGATAGACGAAGTGAATTTGCCCCTCATAGCGTTCCAGCAGTGCAGCCAGAGTTTCATCCTGAAAACGCTTGCAGAAGCCGCAGCGAAAATCGGCAAACTCGATCATGGTGATCGGGGCATCTTCAGGGCCGATTGACGGATTACCCGCTGGCTGGACATCATAGCGCGTATTCGGATCGAGCGTTGGCCTCGGCGTTGGCCCGGCGGGCGCGCCGCTGGTGGGTACAGAAGCAACAAATGTGGACGCGGCGGCGCTAAGCAGCGCCTCGTTTTCACTGCGATTGTTGGCAGCGAAGCGATCATAACCGAGGAAGCCGATCACGAGGCCGATCACAAAAAATGAGAAGCCGATCAATACATAGTTGATGGTGGTGCGCTTAATATGAATAAGCTCGTCATCAACCGAATAATCTTGCGCTTGCGCGGTGGTTTCATTTTCCACCGGCGGTGTTGCGGGGGCTGGTGTATCGGTCAACGCTGCCTTCCATTCAGTAAAAAAACAACTGCCTCATCATACCACATCCGTCACGGCATTTGCTGAGTGTTTAGACAGAATCGAGCGCGGAATCCGCCCTGCTGTCCGGCAGGGGAGTTGCCTCCGCCATGATCCACTCGCCATCATCGCTGAGCCGCAGTTGATTGACATTTTCAGTGGTAAGTTCAGCCGGAAAGGCGGCGTTATCTGAAGAAAACAGGACGTGATTCAAGTGACGCTGAAGGTAGCGCGCCTGCAGCGCAGGGAAATTGTCTATCCTGTACCTTTTGTCGTTGTGGGTCACGATGACCAGTGTTTGAATCTCGGACGTGCCTTTGTAGGACGCTAGCTCTACGGCGGCAATATCTTCACGGCGAATGCGCTTGCCCCGCCAGTAGGCTGGACGATGCTTCAGGGTCAACCATTCGCGATCCAGTTCCAAATCGCTGACCAGCGTGGCAAGCGCATACAGCGCAAACACCAGCCAGATACTCAGCATGATCAGCGCCATGCCGCTGGCGATCAGTGGAAATGTGCCAGATTGCAGCAGATTGAAGACGAACACCAGCATCACCACGCCTATGATGACGCCGCCGACGGCCATCGCCACACTTAGCACCAGTCCCAGCTTGCCGTAGGCTTTGCGCCAGTTGATGTTTGCCGAAAAGCCATCGTCGTTATCTTCAATCTGCACCCCTTCAGGCGGGACATCCTCCGCACGCTTCGCTTTGGCTGGCGTCAAATCACTGGCCTCAAAGCGAAAAACGGCATCGCATGATCTACACACAGCGAGCATCGTTTGAACATTGATGTCATTCGTGGGAATCAGTGCGCCACAGTTTTTGCAGGCAAGCTGCATAGGTTCATCTCCCGAAGAGGACTGCGCTTTCAGTTATTGTACGTAGTTTTGAGTTTTTCTGGCGTACCGCCGCGATAACGTCATCACATTAGCGAACTTTAAGAGAAAACGTCTTGCATAAGAGGAATTCGTGTAGAATGAAGATCGCATATAAAACCGATCTGGAGTACTGCCTTTGTCAAACCTGCTGAGTGGCCTGATCGTCAAGGATCAAAGCGGCTTCTTCGAGGTAGAAACCCCCGACGGCACCCGTTATACCTGCCGCTTGCGTGGGCGGTTGATGGA
>CAZBPB010000093.1:0-11173 GCA_964493565.1 uncultured Pleurocapsa sp.
CTAGAATAGAAAAATGACAACACGCTCGAAATGCCAAGCAAGCCGCAAACAACGGAAAATCGGACGCTCTTAAGCGTGCCAGCAGCGCTGACGGCGTTACAGTCCAGAACCCAAGCGGCAGGGTTACGACCAACAGACCCGCCAGCAAGCCGTGGAACGCTATAGTGATGGGATGAACTTTCGGCGCATCGCCCGACACATCAGCGTCAGTCCCCAAACCACCATCAATTGGGTGAATGCCCACAACGCACAATTACCCGTGTAACCACCGCATCCAGACCAGGTAGGTGTGGTTGAGGTGGATGGGGTGTTCATCTTTATGGGGGAGAAAACACATCGCCTTTAACATGCCGCTAGTGGATTCGCCACACCGGTTGTACTCTGTCTGGCGCGTGGACTGGGAGCGCAGCGAAGCGTTGTTGCAGGCCATAGTGGATGAAGTACCACCAACCAGGTTCTACTACAGTGACCTGTTTGCTACAATACCGCAACCTGGTCTACATGCCCGGTATCCGTACGCCAATGCCCGACAAAAGCGAAACCTATCGGGTCGAAGGTGATAATGCCGAGTTACGTCATTATTTGGCATGCTTCGCGCGCCGCTTGCGTTGTTTTTCGCGTTGTGTTGAAGCCTTACGTCTTGCCATACGGTTGTTTGTTTACGCTTGGAAACGCCGCCAACTCTACAAACAGCACCTCCCACACTATCCTGCTTACGTGTTTCAGTTCATTGATTCATAGACTTGGATACTCCCATCATTATTTATCTACGCATGTATGATGCTAACCCACGCTATACTTGGGAAATCTGCTCAGTGACGATCTCATCCAATGACCGACGATCCTGCAATCCTTGCCCGCCTGTTGTGGGCTGATCCTGTCAATAACGACCAGCGCGTTTTCTTTCTGGCAGAAGGGGCAACCGCCAGTATCGGGCGGCTGGAAACCAGCGATATTTGCATCCACGAGCAGCACGTTTCGCGCCAACACGCCGTGATCAATTATCAGGACGGCATCTTCATGGTGCAGGATTTAGGCAGCGCCAACGGGGTGTTCGTGAATGATGAGCGTTTGACCGAACCATTTCCCTTGATGGCGGGCGACGTAATCCGGCTGTTTGTGCCTACGCTGTTCTTCACCGCCATGAATGATATTGACCAGCGACATATCACTGAACATGGGACGGTGCTGAACCCGATCCCCAGCAGTGGGCGCGGAAGCCTGACTGTTACCAACGGTATTCAGGAAGGCACCACCATCGAACTCAATCAGGCGGAGATGACTGTAGGCCGCGCCACCCACCGCGCAGACTGGGAAATATGCCTGCCTGATCCCTCGATTTCGCGGCCTCATGCGCGTATGGCGCTGCAAGATAACACCTGGATCGTATACGATCTCGGCAGTGCCAACGGCACTTTCGTCAACGGTACGCCTGTGAATGAAAAAGGACGCGCCCTACGCGATGGCGATGTGATCGCCTTTGGTGCGCTGCTGCTGCTGTTCCGGGCGGGCTGAGCGGTTTCAATTTCACCAAAACTGCATACACTAAGATAAAGCGATGGAGCCGATATGACCGATCTGCCGCTAACCTCCGCGTACGTCTTCATCAGCTATTCTCATGAACAATTGGATTACGCAACCCGCCTGGCGAATTATCTCAAAAGCCGGGGCTTTAACTGCTGGTTTGACAAAACCGATATTGAACCGGGCGAGATCTGGGAACAGGAAATTCGAGACGGCGTTAGAGATTGCGCTGCCTTAATCGTGCTGGTCACGCAAGAATCACAAAGCTCGAAATGGGTTAATAATGAGGTCAGCTATGCCAGACAGGCTGGCAAAAAGATATTTCCACTGCTGCTCTCCGGCGCAGAATGGGTCGCGCTGAGCGATATTCAGTATCTGGATGTGCGTGATGGCAAGATGCCGGACGCGGCATTCCTGGAATTGCTGGCTAAAACAGCGCCGCGCAGCGAAATCCCGGGAAAGGATGTTACTCCCTTCATTTTTGAACGGGGAAACAAAGCTTACGCGAATGCTGAAACAGTGGTTGCGCGTACTAAAAAGGCGCGGGCATGGCGCAAAATACTCGAGACATGTGTTTTTTTGATCCTGGGAATCGTTTTATTACTTACAATTCCTGTCGCCCCCTATTCCCCGATCATCTCATTTATTTTGTTTGTGAAAGCTATAACGGGCATCAATGACTTACTAACAAAGGATCTCCCATCGAATATCCGCCAGACCACGATGGAATATGCGTTTGACAGGAACAGTCAAGTGGTGCGTGGCGAAACAGTCTCCAGCGAAGAAACGATAAAGGATCCCGGTATTGGCATACGTGGAAAAAGCGTGCTGCGTGAATATAGCTTTCGCATTAACTATCGCTTTATCTCCCCAATTTCAGGTCAGGAAATTACCAATGAACGGAGCGAAAGTTCATATCGCTCACGGGCGGAAGAAATGCCATTACCCGGCACACCGGTAAGAATCCTCTTTAATGCGGATGACAAATACAGATTGCTATAGTAGGAAACAAAAACAGAGGCATGAGTGTTGTCATACCTCTGTTAATCCACATTTATTTGAAACGAACGGTTACTTATCCACCGACGGTGATCAACTGTTCGGCGGAAACTTCTGTGCCTGCGGCATCCCGCGCAACTAAACGGTAGGTCACGCTGGTGGTGGCGGCTTCCGGTAGGGGCACGCTCACCGATCCTGACAGCGGAAGCTGTACATAGGTTAGGCCGCTGCCGCTGTCCGGCAGCACTTCGCTGATCTGCACCGAGGTCGCATCCAACACATTCCAGGTCATGGTCACGCTGCCACCGGGCGGCACGCTAGCCGGGGTGACGGTGAAGGTCTGGATGGTCGGGCCGCCGACAGGCGCCGCAGTCGGTTCAACGGGCATCACAGGCTCTGACGTGGTTTCAGGTGGAAGTACCGCATCGGTTGATTCCGGAAGGGGCATCGCGGTTGGCATGGTGCTGGTGGTGGGAACCGCAGCAGGAGTACTGTCAGTTGAAGGCACGACCTGCGCGCCGGTGAAGGGGACAACAATGTCCGAGAACGCGTAAACTTCGCCGCTAATCACGTTCACCAGCGTTAGACGAAGCTGAACGCCGGTCTGGCCTGCGCCGGGGCTTACCGGGGCAACCGCGCCGACGCCGCTTGACGGGACATAATACACGGTACGCGGCAGTTCAACATTGACCTGTGAACCATCCGGCAGCACCTGTTCAAAAACCAACTGGCTGTTTTCAGGCCGCCCGGTCACTTCCCAGTTCATGACCACGCGCGCGGTGCCGCGATCAACCGTTGCCTGATCCACGCTCTCCTGGCTGGCGCTAAAAGTGGCGATGGTCGGGACAGCAGTTGAGGCTTCCAGAGGAATGGTCAAGAAACGCTGATCAACAATATTCTGACCGCTGTAGAGAGTCAAACGATAGGTGGGTGGAGCGAAGCTCTGGGTATCGGCAATGGTGATAGTTTGGGAACCGATGGCCGGAACATCGCCTTCGGTTGGCCACGCCGGTATCCAGCCGTTTGCGCGCCAGGAATCGACAGTTACTCTCTGGCCGGGCACGACGTTGATGATATACCAGGAAAGCGTGGTACTTGCCTCGCCACTGTCAATCGCATCCAGCGTTACACTGTCAATATCTGCCGAAAAATCAACAATCGCCGGAATGTACTGGCTTTCCTGCGCACTAACAGCTCCGAAAGCCGTCAGTAGGGCGACAATCGCAACGATGACTACCCATCCAGAACGGGAACGCATAGCCTTCTCCTTCATGTTTTGATATTCCACTTAAGATAATAGCTTAAGCGCAATTTAGCGTACAACTTTAATCCAAAATAGGTCTTTTGTGACCCCTTGTAGTTATTTATAAACCTCCCCGTTGTGATGTAACAGGCTCTCTGCTACACTTGCGCGGCGTTATAGCGAAAATGGCAAAATGAACGAAAAAACTTTTCACGTTCTTGAACTGAACAAAATCCTCGACCGTTTATCGAGCTTTACTACCTTTTCGGCGGGTGCCGATCTGGCGCATGCATTGATTCCGGCGGCGCGTTTGGAAGATGCCCGGCAGTGGCAGCGCGAAACCGGCGAGGCCCGTACCATGTTTGCTAACCAGATCAACGTGAGTACGGCTGGAGCGCGCGATGTGCGCGAACCCGCCCTAACCGCAACGCGCGGCATCATGCTGGAGCCACAGGTGCTGCTGGACATTCGTAGTACGCTGCGCCGCGCTACCACACTGCGCCGCACTATTGGCCGCATGAAGGGGCAGTATCCGTTGTTGAGCGATCTGGTCAACGGTGCCGAAGAATGTAATGCCTTACAGGAAGAAATCGCCCGTATACTGGACGAAAACTCCGGCGCGGTGAAGGACAGCGCCAGCCCGCAGCTTGCGATCATCCGCCGCGAGTTGAAGGTCGCTTTTGACCGCCTGCAAACCAAGCTTCAGCGCATGGTCACGGCTTCTTCAAACCAACCGATGCTGCAAGAGCCGCTGTTCACCATGCGTAACGGGCGCTATGTGATACCGCTGAAAGCCGATCATAAGGGGAAAATTCCGGGCATTGTTCACGATTCTTCAGCGAGCGGCGCGACTCTGTTCATTGAGCCGCTGGAAACGGTGGAACTGAACAACAAATGGCGCGAACTGCAGTTGGACGAAGAAAAAGAAATCCGCCGTATTTTGCTGGCAGTATCCGGGATGGTCGGAGATGAAGCTGATGCCATCGTTCGCACAGTGGATGTGCTGGCGCATCTCGATCTGATTCTGGCGAAGGCGCGTTATGCCGAGGCGCTGCACGCTGTTGAACCGGATTTAGTTGAGTTTTCGCCAAAGCCTAATCCCGATCATCCCGGCAGCATGATTCACCTGAAGGGTGCGCGCCACCCACTGCTCACCGGCAACGTGGTGCCGATTGATGTGGAATTTGACGAGAATACATGGGTGCTGGTGGTGACTGGCCCGAATACCGGTGGCAAGACCGTATCGCTCAAGACTGTCGGCCTCTCGTGCCTGATGGCACAGTGCGGACTGCATGTTCCCGCTGAAGAGGCGCGGTTAACTGTATTTCGCGGGATTTATGCCGATATTGGCGACGAACAAAGTATCGAGCAAAGCCTGAGCACCTTCTCTTCACACATGACCAACACTATCCAGATTTTACGCGAGGCCGATGAGCGCTCGCTGGTGCTGCTGGATGAGCTTGGCGCGGGCACAGACCCGGCGGAAGGCTCGGCGCTGGCGAGGGCAATACTGACCTATCTTCTCAGCCATCATGTGACCACGATGGTCACTACCCACCACCCCGAACTCAAAATTTACAGCGTTGAAACCTCCGGCGTGCGCAATGCCAGCGTTGAATTTAACCTGCAAACGCTTGCGCCCACTTATCGCCTGATCGTTGGTTTGCCGGGGCGCTCAAACGCGCTGGCGATTGCTACCCGTCTAGGGCTGAATCAAGAGATCATTGAAGATGCGCGCAGCATGGTGGCGACGGAAGATCTGGTGGCTGATGATCTGCTGGACGAGATTCACCGTACCCGCGAGGATATCCGCCGCCAGCAGCAGATCATTCGCAATCTGCGCGACGAGGCGGAAGAAGAACGCGCCGAACTGAGCGCCCGCCTGAGCAGCGCCGAAGATGAGCGCCGCAACGTGATCGCCGCCGCGCGCCGCGATATGCAAAAGGAATTGGACGATTTTCGCCGTGAACTGAAACGACTGCGCAGTGAGATGCGCGAAGCCTCACTACCATTAGAGGCGCTACGCGAGGTGCAAGCGTCGGCGGATCGTGCAGAACGCAATATCAACGCGCCGATTACCGATGAAATTGAGATACCATCTGGAGCTGATTGGCGTCCCCGCTTAAACGATGCCGTATGGCTGGAGACGCTGAAAGCTGAAGGCACTGTCGTAGAACTGGATCGAGATGAGGCGATGGTGCAAATTGGATCGCTGAAGGTGCGCGCCAAACTGCGTGACCTGCGCCAGCCGACCAAAGCCGAGAAGAAAGTGACCAGGCGCAAGCACAGCAGCGCCTATGAGAAGGTGGATGAAGTATCTACGCCGCGCGTTGCCTCGCCGGGGCTTGACCTCGATTTGCGCGGAATGCGCGTGGAAGAGGCTATTAACAAGCTGGATGAGTATATAGACGCGGCGTATATGTCTGGACTGCCGTTTGCCCGGATCATTCACGGCAAAGGCACGGGCGCGCTGCGTAAAGCCGTGTTAGAGCGCGTTCGCCAGCACACGTTGATTGCCCGCGTGATCAGCGCCCCACCCAAAGAAGGCGGCGACGGTGTAACGATTGTGTATTTAGCGCCACAGTCATAAAAGAACCTCAGCCTTACAACTGCCAATCGCTGTAAACTAATGAAACATGGGCTAATTGAAGGCGCGCGATCAATGGACACCATCTTTAATTTTGCCGGTATGTGTGTGTCAAACTGGCAGCAGGCCTATACATTTTTTACCGGAACGCTCGGTTTAGCGGCTGAATTGAATCCTTTATATGGTGATTGGGCTAATTTAGGCGCTGCGTGGAGTGGTTATCACAGCGATACGCACAGCATGGTTATCGAACTATTCGACGGCGGCAAACCGGTTACCGGGCGCTGGTGGGGGCATAACCAGAATATACGACCAGCCATCCACGTTGCTGATCTTGAAGGCACGATATTGCGGCTGAAAGCGCGAGGCGTTCATTTCACGGGCGAAATCGAAAGCAGGCCTTGGGGAAAGCAAATTGAGTTCGAGACGGTTGAGGGAATCCGTTGGGCGCTCGCTCAGGTTCCCGGCAAACCGATACGGATGGATTTCAGCCAGCCTCAATTTGGTCATGTGGCAATCAAAACTGCTGATTTTGAACACCAGAAGCAATTTTACGGAAGCCAGTTGGGGTTCAAAATCGAAGATAGTGGTCAAGATTACGTCATCTATACGCAGTCCCATGAGAACCACCCGTTCGTTATTCTTGAGCCGGGTGGCGAACGCATACAAATAGACGCCTATCAAGGGGAACACCCTGAAAGATCGGCGCCGTTTTTTCTAAGTTTTATGACCGACGATATCAAATCAATTGCACAGCAGTTTGATAGATATGGGGTTCAGGTTATTCGCCCGATGTCGGATCATGACGATTGGGGCGGGACTGATATGGTGATCACGGATCGAGCCGGAAAAGCAATCCAGATCGTTCAATACTGGTGACAAAAGGTGAGGCGAGAAAATTTCCGCTGTTGCCCTAAAGGCATCCCGGCTACGCCTGCCACGCGGTCATCAACTGGTCAATGATTTCCCGCCAATGGGTGAACATCAGAAAATGCCCGGCATCTGGCACAAAAGTCGCTTCGCAATCAGGAATACGCTCGGCTATGTAATGTCCCATTGCCGGGGTGACGTTTGGATCAAGTTTGCCCTGCCAGAGAAATACTTTAGCGCGAATGTCCTCTAGCCTGAAGCCCCAGTCAACGACGCATGCCCGCATATCATCGGCGGCGCCTGCCCCACCCTGACGCATAGATTCGCGCATATCCTCGATCATCATGGCTGGTACGTCAGGGTTTTTGAACACCTCGCGATCACTTTCCGGTAGATTCTTGAAGATCATCTGAAGCAGTTTTTGCGGTCTGCTGCCTTTCAGCATTGGACGCATGGCGTTTAGCTGTAGGGTATAAAGCCATAACGCGTGCCGGGCAAGAAAAATATTGAACTTGATGGGCGCTCTCTGGGTGTTCATCACGGCCGGATCGTTCAAGGGGGAAACAGCGCTCACCAGCGTAACGCTGCTCAACAGGTCTGGCAGGGCATAGGCACAGACCGCGCCATAAGGGCCACCTTGAGAGGCGGCAACAACGGAAAATCGGGACAGTTGTTTCTGCGCGGCAAATTCGCGTATATCCTGCACCCAATCCAGTAATGATCGCCCGCGCTGGCGGGTGCTCAACCCCATGCCGGGGCGATCAAAGGTGACGAGATGAACATTTTGTTCTACGAGAAGCGACTCGTCCGGGTAACGGGTTAAGCGCGCACTGCTAGAACCGCCGAATAGAAATACTGGCTTACCGTCCAACTTTCCCCACTCGGCAAAGCCAAGCATGCGCCCATCCTTCAACATAATCGTCTGTCGGGTTAGCGCGGCGACCATTATTCCTAACTCCGTCAATAACAAAGCGAATCACTGTATCTCGTCGTTGTGGGAGTTTCTCTCAAATGCCCCTACCATCAGCAAAGCATCAGTGAAAGCATTATAGCTCACTAATGAATTGCGGCTTCAGTTTTCAGACACAAGCTGCATGTTCACGTTACAATCGGTCAATCTTGACGGTGAACAGGATCTTGAGCCATGCGCCTGTATATGTTTCGACACGCCGAATCGCCACCTGCTGAAATGGGGCAGAGCGACTTTGACCGCCCACTGACCAAACGCGGCATTGAACGGACGAGAGATGCTGCGCGCCTGCTTAAAGTGCTGGAAATTGAACTGGCGCACCTGTACAGCAGTCCGCTGGTACGCGCCCGGCTGACGGCGGAAATATTGAGCGACGAACTGTACCGGCCTGTTGAAATTCGTGAAGAACTGGGACTCGACTTCGATACCGCCGGACTTACCCGCATTCTGAACGAGTTGAAGGACGGCGAGGATGTGATGTGCATTGGCCACCAGCCCACCTTTAGCCATGTTGTCAAACAGATATGCGGGGCGGATGCTGAGATCAAGCGGGGCGGTCTTGTCAGGCTGGATATGTATTCGATCAATCCGCCGCGCGGTCAGTTGGTCTGGTTAATTCAGCCTTCGGTATACGAGTTGTTTGAGTGAATTTTCAGGGTGGAGAATTGAACATGGCAGCGCCTGAGGCTTTTCCGGGCACATGGCAGCTTGTTTCACAAACGATGATCAGTGAGGCTGGCGAAACCATTGATGCGCGCGGACCAAATCCGGTAGGGGTATTGATATACCAGCCTAACGGCTGGATGAGCGTCCAGCTTATGCGCCGCGAACGCCGCAGCGGGCTATCGCTCAATTCAATCCATACGGCAATGGGCGAGTATCTTGGCTACTTCGGCACGTTTGTCGTTGATGAGACAGCCAAAACCGTCACCCATTTCGTGATCGGCAGTTCATTTCCTGATTACATCAACACCCAGCAAGTGCGGCATTATGTGTTTGAGGATGACGGCGATACGCTGATACTTACTGCTGAAGCAACTCTCCCCGGTCAAACGCGCCGTGTCTTAACGTGGCGACGAGGGTAATCAAAAGGGCGCAGTTACACTGCGCCCTGACAAATCCGTTCGTGAGATGACAACCGCTAAATATCAGCGCGGCGCAGCGCGAACCATGTGATCAGGTACAGCAGAATTGCCCATACGGCGGTTGCGGCGATAGAAATAACTACATCTGGATTACTGAAATCGAGCGTGCCATTCAGCATACTGGTGATGTAATTGCGCGAAGTCCACGGCGAAAGCTGCGTGATCAGCGTGCCCGTGCCTAATGCCTGATCGAGTGTGCGGCTGACCAGCCCGCCGAAGATCAGCAGGATAACTGGAATACCAAAGCTTAGCGCGCGGCGGCGGGTGGTAAAAATCAATACCATCACGAATGAATGCCAGAAGATAAAGCCCAGCATGATCAGCAGCATGGTGGCGAAATAGTTGACCGGCGAAATGGTATTTTCTTTTGCCGCTACGAGGGTGATCACAAGCAGCGTGATGAAGGGGATTAGCACGGTCATGATGAACACGCCGAGATTATCTGCCAACGCCTTGGAAACGACATAAGCGCCGCGCTTGATCGAGCGTGAAAATGACCATTTGAGCGAGCCGCGATTCAGTTCATCAAAAAATTGACTGTTAAAAATGACGATGATGGCCTCGCCGATGATGGTATAAGCCACCGCGAAAATCAGAGGAAGCACCAGCGCCGCTGAACTGTATTGCACATCTTGTGATATTCCGTTACGCACAAGCTGCGCTATTGCAACAGGGCTTGGGTCAATAACCAGTTCGTAAATCTCGTTCAGCAAATTGATCAGCCACGAAACCGGCGAGAGCAAGGCATAAAACAAAAAGGTGAGGATGCCAAACAGGATGGTCCACAGCGCAGCCTGCTTATACCAGCGCGAGATGCGCCACCATTTGCGCGATTCTCGCTTGAAGGAATGGCTGAAACCGCTGCCTACATGTTGAGGTGTAACCGTTGTCGTCATGTGCAATCAGCTTTCCATCTGAGAGGGGCAGATGTACACGTAGCTAGTCAATTTGTAAGGCTTCAATTTCTGCTTTGAATGACTTTTCAATGTCACGGCGTTGATCGAACACGTCCTCGACGCCGCCAGTAATGTCATTTCTGGACTTTTGCAACACCAGACGCCCCTTAATCAGGTAAGCAAGATGGGTGGCAAAAGTGGCATCTTCAACCAACCTACTGGTAAATAATACGGTTGCGCTCGTCCTGCGTTGGAAGCGGATGACCATATCCAGCAGTTCATCACGGTCTATCGGGTCAAGATCTTTTGTCGGCTGATCCAGCATAACAACGGGCTGCGCGGCGGCAAATGCCTGCCCGACTGCCAGACGAGCGCGCTCTTGACGGTCAAGTTTGCTGACCAGTTTATTTTCCTGCCCCTTGAACCCGATCAGTTCCAGCGTTTGGGCGATTGTTTCTTCCAGTTCCTTGCCGTGAAGGAGAAAGCCGGCGGCGAACTTCAGTGTTGAATAAGGTGTCATGGCAACATCGAAGACGGGGTCTTCAGGGCCATAGCCGACATTCTGGCGAATCGCCATACTCTGGCTGGCAATATCCATACCTAGCACTGAGGCAGTGCCAGAGGAGGGATGAATGATTTGCAATAACGATTCCAGCAAACTGGTCTTTCCAGAGTCGCTGGGGCCGAGTAAACATGTGATAGAGCCAACAGGCACTTGCAGGCTGACATCAGTGAAGGCGGTTACCTTGCCGAATTTCTTGGTCAGGCTGCGGGTTTCAATCGCGTAATCAGCCATAAACAACCTCTAGGTTAAAAATTATCATTAACTGTAACATAAGCCGACTGAGTTACAAGCAAACAGCGCTTATCGAGAAAAGGTCATCGCGCGGAAATTTTACGGGATAGGGATGATTAGTGAGCGCGCGCGCTGCTACCGTT
>CAZBPB010000094.1:0-11087 GCA_964493565.1 uncultured Pleurocapsa sp.
GCGCCGCCGGACTCGAACTACTTCCTTACGCTGCCTCTGGATTCATCCTCCAGCGTCACAGATTTTGTGTCGTATCCGGAAGGGGATACCGAAGATCGGGTGTTTTATGAAGTTACCGGGATGAACAACAATGTGGCGCTTCCGGGTGGTCTGGCACAGCTTACGCTTGCGGTTTCCTGCTTTGGTACAGGCACGCAGAACGTCACATTCTTTATCGCCGGGAATACTTATTCGTGCGGTCAAACCATCTTCAATGGACAGATCACCGCCGAGCAAGACACCGGTTCAGTACTGATCACCGCCGTAGGTGGAGAGAACACCTATGTTCAGTGGGTGTTAACCGGAACGGTCACACGGCTGAATTAGCGGATAGGGATTCTCCATTTCATCTGTAGAACAGAGAGGCGATCTTGCAAGATCGCCTCTCTGCTTTGTACGGCGTTAATATTCGCCTGATTAATGTGGCTTTTCCGAGGCGATTTGACTGAAAAACCCCCCCGTTTCGGGGACAGTTTCATCCGGGAAAGGCTCACTTTGTCTTACTTTCGCCATAAAGTAGACAAACAAGAGTTTGACCGTGCTAATGACCGGCACCACCAGAAATGCCGCCAGTATGCCTCCGAGCGCCAGCCCGACGAACACACCCACCACCACAACAACAACCGGCAGTTTTACGTATTTGCCCACCAGCGGTGGCGACACCACGCTGTAGATAAACTGCGAGTAAATCGTGCCGATAATAACGTTGATCAAGGTAAAGGTGAGATGATCCATGTCCGGGAACCGGGTAGACCCTAATAACATGGTGACGATCACCTGTGGAATAATCGAAATCAACCCGCCAATGGTGGGAATGACGGAGAAAAATCCGTTGAATATCGCCAATGGCAGCGCGCCGGGCACACCGAGCAAGATATACTGAATGTAGGCTAAGACACCCAGCAAAAGCCCGATCAGCACCTGCGATTTAAAGAAGCCTAACCAGATTTTGTCAAGCCTTCCCAGGATTATCTTCACTTCACGCTCAAAGCGAATATGGATTAGCCTAAACAGCCCGCTGTGCATATTGCCAAGATCCAGCAGGGTGAGAAACGAAATGAAGAGCGCCAGGAAAAGTGTCGCTACAAATGATGCGACATTGCTGATGAACCCCGCTAACGCCCCACCGGCCAATCCCAGAATTTCACCGGCGGCGTTCATGATTTCGCCTAGATTCGGCATTGAAAGCTGGATATCTTGTGCTGCTGTGGTACCAGCATCCGTACTCGAATCTGTAGGGTCTGTCTGTGAATCTGGATCATCAGTTGTGGTGTCTGAATCGGGAGGCTGAGATGATCGTTGAAACAATGGCATTATCGCCTGGATTATCGGATCAAGATCGATCTGATTGCCCAGGATGGTGATGACCGCATCTCCCGGCTCATACTCCTCCATCCATTGAGTAAAATCTTCACCTGCGACCTGCAACTGCTCTGTAAGTGAGTTAATACCGTCTATGACGGCCGGCACCAGCGTAAATAACAGGAACAGAAGGATTAGCCCAATAATCAGGTAGATGACAACGACTGATCCTGCGTAACTAAGGCGGGTATGCCGGGTAAGGCTTCGCACCGGCAAATAGAGAACAAAGGCGATGATAAATGCCAGCAGCAGGCTGGTAACTACGGGCCGCAAAAGGAAAAGCCCCAGAATACTGAAAGCGAACAACAGCACACCGATGATGTAGCGCGTTGGCGTAGAAAACTGCGGAATTTCTATTTTGGGTGCTGGCACATCCGGTGTTACAGGTGTTGACATAAAGTGAGACCTTCTAAAGTGGCGTGTGGCGCTAAATAAATTCCTGATGGTTAATGAAGCGTGCTAATCTTTTTCAGGCGTCGCTGGCAAGCGCACGACGCATCGAAAACCTATATGGCAGGTGGAGGTATCCACCGTTTCTGGCGAGCGCGCTGCATAAGTGCGAGCCGCCTTTTAGAACTTTTCGCGGTATTTTGCTGTGCGGCGCTGCCGGATCGTAACTATTCTCTTCCTGACCGCCACGCGGGTTTTGCGGAACACAGCATGGTTTGACGACTTCATCGGGGTGTCGCGGCACATACCAATCGTTCGTCCATTCCCATACATTTCCCGCCATGTCGAACAGACCGAAACCATTGGGTGGAAAGGATTCAACTGGCGAAGTTCCCTCATAGCCATCGAGTTCGGTATTTTGCCAGGGAAATTCCCCCTGCCACCAATTGGCCATCATCTTGCCTTTGGGGGCGATTTCGCTGCCCCAGGTAAAAACCGCGCCTTCCAGACCGCCGCGCGCGGCAAATTCCCACTCGGCTTCTGTCGGTAATTCCTTACCAACCCATGCAGCGTAAGCTAAGGCATCCTGATAAGCGACGTGAACTACAGGGTGGCGATCTTTGCCATCGAGGGTGCTATCGGGGCCGTAGGGATGCCGCCAATTGGCGCCCGGCACATACGCCCACCACTGATAGGGGTTATCCAGCGACACACGATGCGGCGGTTTTTGAAAGACCACTGACCCCTGTACCAGCAGTTCAGGGAGCGCATCGGGGTACAAGGCAGGATCAGGGTCACGCTCGGCATTGGTGACATAACCGGTTTCTTTAACGAAGCGGCGAAACTCGGCATTGGTGACCGGATGTTGATCGATCCAGAAGGCATCTACGGTGACGCGATGGGCAGGCGCTTCTTCAGGGTAAAAATCATTAGACCCCATCAGAAAAGTACCACCGGCGACTTTGACCATATTTTTTGTGGACGCAGCAGGGCGCGAGGCTGCGGTTGAATTTTGTACGGACATTCCTATATCACCAGACTATATCTATAAGTTGCGTGACTGTATTCAGTTTGTCGTTAAGCAGCGTATTTCGCAAAAAATGGATAATTCGCGCTAACGTCTCATGTTCTATTCAGGCGACATCTATACAATAAAGCGCGTTCAATGTAGAGCTACGATCAAATGAAAAACCTGAACTTTCTCAACGCCGGTATGCGTTTTGCAATCTCTGCTTTTTGTTTCGCACTGCTGGCGGCATTTCCTATTTCGACACAGGCACAAGCAGGCAAGCCCTTTCGACTGCCAGTAGCCGCGCCAGCCGGGGCATCTACGTGGCTGCTCGGTCAGGCATATGGCAACACGGTGGGCGCATATTTACGGGGCGACGACTGGTATTCTGCCGGTCAGCGGCTGCATTTTGGCATGGATTTTTCGATGCCATGCGGCACGCCGCTGGTAGCCATTGCCGACGGCACGGTGATGTTCGTAGATGATATGGGCTTTGGTTCGGCGCCTCATAATTTGCTGATTCGTCATGACAATGTTGGACTGGTTTCGCTGTACGGGCATTTACTGGATCGCGCAACGGTTTCCCCCGGCCAATTCGTGACGACTGGCGAGATGGTTGGCTATTCGGGCACGCCGGACAGCAGCTGCGATTCGCGCCCCCATCTGCATCTGGAAATACGCTCGCTGGACTATCAGACCACTTACAACCCTGTGGATACCATTGAAGCCAACTGGGACATGCTGGCCTCAATCGGCTCGTTCTCCAACCAACTTTTCATGCAGGATTTAGAAAATGCCCGCCGCTGGATGACCCTGCATGACCAGCCGGAGGTGGTTTTCGGTGGACGCGCGCTGAATAATTACGCTAACCCTTTTCCCGATCTTCGTAACGGCAGTCCAGCATCGAACCCGCCGCTGGCGCGATCCCTGGAACCACTGACAGCGGATCAAATCTGGAGCGCCGCGCCATTGACGTATGGCGGGTGCTGTTCAAATGCATGGTGGAGTCCATCATCATCGAACTTTTTGCTGATGATTGATGGCGCAGAAAACCAGCGCGCTTCGGTGTTCTTATGGGACACGGATCGGCGCGAACTTTTGAACAACATCGGACAAGCGCCACCGCCGAATACTTCTGCTGACGGCATGTTTGTGCTGCGACGCGAGGGAGACGGCATGTACATTCAACAGGTGAGCGATCTATCCGAATGGTTTGTGCCAACGCAAGACCAGTGGGCGACGCTAAATGCTGATAGCAGCCAACTGCTGTGGACAATTACCGACCCCGCTAACGGATCAGGACAACCGCCGCTGACAACAATCTGGCTCAGCAATTTTGATGGCACAAATGCCCGTTCCGTCGCTCAATACCCGCAGGCTTCAGCGCAGTGGCTGGATTCTACGCGACTGCTGATTGGCAGCACGCCTGAACAGGAACGCGTTTTGAGCGTATTCGATACCACGACAGGCGCATCATTCGACATTGGAAGCTGGGATCGGCTTCGCGGCATCAGCATAGCGCCGGGCGGCGAACGGATTATGTTCTACCTGACTAACCAGCCCGACCCGGCAACCGACGGCGTTTACATGGTTGAGACGACGGCCGGCGCGCAACCCGTAAAACAAAACTGGTTTGGCGGCTGGCGCTGGCGAGATGATGACAGCGTTTATTACCTCCCATTTGACAGCACACAGGCTAACCATTCAATACGCTATTACGATTTTGAAACAGGCGAAGACCGATTGATTGTAGACGGCACAAATGTGCCTATTCGCGTGGCAAATGGCGACTGGTCGGTTTCGCCTGACGGCGATCAGATTGCGCTGTGGAACGCGCTGGATCAGGTCATATGGACATTGCAACCAGCAGCGACGGGTTAAGGAATTTTCAGCCTGCTGTCAATGGTTGCAGAATGCATCCACAACCCCCGGTTCTCTGGCGCAAACTGTCGGCGTTCTCAGAATGCTTCGGCGGAGACGGGCATACCGACACGTCCGCTTAAGGGGACGTAATAAATTCGATAGGTTGGGCCGCTGACGAAAGCCCCCGCCGCGAGATCGCTGACATAAAAATTGATTTTGCCGATGGTGATGTACTGGTAGCTGGTGGGCTGACCTGCCAACGACAGGACAGCGGCGGATTCATAATGGGCATTCACCTGACGCGAGTCTGCCTGTCCTGTGACCTGCTTCAATTGATGATTGGCGGTTTGAAACCGTTTCATGCGCCGGAAGCCGAAGAGCATCATCAGCGCCCATAAGCCAAGCGACAGGCCAACCCCCACCACCGCAAATAGGAAAGCCTGATCGGCTCCCGCTTCAAAGCCGCTGCCATCTTTTTTCATGAAGCTGGCGGCAAAGACAATGATGAAACCGGGGATGGCGATTGCCAGCACAATCATGATGATTTTGCCTGCGACTCTGGACTGGGCGGCGCTGTAGGTGGCAAACTTTTGCTGCTGACGCTGGCTCATGATGCCTGCGCGGTTTAAGGCCAACTCATCGGGCGTGAAATCGAGCGTATACGCGAGATATTGATTGGCTTGCTGTAAGTAAGCCAACTGCGCATTTGAAACCATCGTTGATACCTCACCTTCAAAACCGGCTTAGCGGCGCGGGTTGGTTTGCGATAGGATGACGCTTTGCTGAATTAAGGCGACAAGATAGGGCGCATCAATGTCTTGAAGCATCGTGAACTTAATGTGGCGCGTGTGTTTGCCCAAACCGGCAATCTTGCCTTTTGGATCTTGAAGATGCGCGCCGTAGAACAACTCGATATTGGCGTGATGTTTGAAACCGCCGATCAAGCAGATTCGCCTGCCGTTGTAGTAGTAAGCTGGAAAGCGCCATTTGTATTCCTCTTTCATCCCTGAAAAGCTCTCAAGGATAAGAACCCGCAACGCCTGACAGATTTCGCGCTGTGGTGAAAGGCGCGACTCGATATATTGCGATGCCTGGGGGTTAAGATCGAGCATGTGATTACCTAGCTAGCGACTGATTTTACGTCTGGCGTGACCGGCGGCGTAACCAGTTTGGATAACACTTCGGCAGTTTCAGTCTTGTTGATAAAACGCTGGCGATAACGGGTGATGGCAGCGATCAAGACCACCTGAAAGAACGTCGCCAGCACAGCAGCAAACTGCTCGTAATAGAAGGTGAGCAAATTTACTGTAAGGAGATTGATGATCAGGGCGACAAAAGCCATACGCGTACCGAAATCATCACGCCCAAGCAGGATAAACAACCCACTTACAAGCACGATAAATCCGATTAGCCCCTGCACGGCGATGAGTACAAACTCCCACAGCAGCGCGGTTGGCCCTGAAAAGCGCGGATCGGCATCCAGCAAGGCATTCGCCAGAAAACTATCGCGGGTTGATGGATCGATCAGAACCAAGACAGTTACTGTTAGAGCGAGCAGCGAGGAAATGCTGAATAAAATCAACAGGACTCCGATAAGCGCCCGAAGAAAACCACGCTTCAGGTAACGCTTTTCGAATGCTTCAAAGCCGATGCGTAATCGTTCCCACCACGAGACTTGCAAAGGAATTACGCTAAGCGAAGGATCATTCATGACTTCCAACAGATGCATGGCCAGAACGCGCATATCTTCGGTAGCAGATTTGTCGTTCAAGATCGCGTTCAGGCGGTTGATAGAGTGCTGCCTTTCGCGGGTATCCAGATTGTGATCAATGACATCTGAAAGCCTCTCAACCACAGCATAAAGCCCGGTGCGGGCGCCCTTTTCACGTTTTGTGCGAACAGTTAAGTAGAGCAAAACCGTACCGACGAAAAACACGTAGATGATGGGCGCAGCGAGCGGGAAGAAGTAATCGTTAGTGGCGGTGATGAACTTACCGACCTCATCAATAAAGAGGCCGACACCGATACCGGTCATGATGGCGCTGATGGTGTACATGACCCGATTAAGAAAAATCAGCGGTAGCAAGGCGCCGGCAAACAGCAGCAAACCACCCCACAACAGGTGAGCAAAATGAAAGGTGCCGCCACCGAGCTGCGGGTAGCCGGTCAAGTCGAGAAATAGGCGCGTAGCGATGACCGACGCTCCGAAAGCGATCAGCATCATCATCAAATAACCTTCAGCATTCATTCGTTTGACCAACCCGTGATTGGTAGGAATTTGAATGTCCATGTGGCTGCTCCTTCGAAATCCCCATGCGCTGCAATGGAGAGTATAGTAACGTATCCAGATTTCTCTACGTTAGCACAAAAGTTCTGCTTAGAGGTATCCAAACTGCCAACAATATGGCTGCAAAATTCTTCTCTCGAAAAAGTGATATTAAACGTTTAACTCAGGTCTTTAAAAGTGAAAAAGCGAGCGTTAGAAGCCGTTTGAAGAATGCTTTGGGACAGTATCATTTTCAAGCGACTTCTAAGATTTGCCTTTTACCCCTACCCCGTCATAACGCAGTTGGAGAGGGGGATACAGGAATGGGTTAGCGGCGTTTGAGGATGCTGCGGATGCGGGGAAGTGCCCGTGTATATGCCGAGTAGAGCGTGGCATTGGGGACATAATCCCATGCGCCGATATGACGGACAACAGTCCCGTGAAAGCCGCGCTTGAACTGGTAAACGCCCCAGAGCCTGTCTGTTTCCACAAATTCATCGGGCGCGCCCCAGAAATCGTAAACGGCATAACCATTGGCTTTTGCCCAGCGAATAGCCGACCACTGCAAGAGGTAATTCGGCTGTTTGTCACGGGCATCGTTGGAGGACATGCCGTAGAAATACCAGCATTTACGGGCAAAGTGAAAAAGGATAACGGCGGCGACAGCTTTGCCATCAGCTTCAGCAATCAGGGGTCGGGCTAGACCCGCTTCGATGAATTGGCGCCACGCTTCTTCGTAATATGAGGGGGGGCGGATCAGGAAATCGTCGCGCTCGCCGGTGGTTTGATAGAGATCATATAGCAGGGGAAGATCGCTGGTTGTGCCTTCACGGATGGTCACACCCTCGCGCCCGGCGAGGCGAATTTTACGGCGGGTACTTTGCCCCATTGCGGCTAAGATTTCGTCTTCGGTAAGCGATAAATCAAGGGTAATAGTATTGCGAAATTGCACCTGATCGGCTGAAAAGCGCCAGCCTCGCTGCTGTAATTCCTTGATCAACACGCGTCCAGTCGGGTTTTCGTTGTCGTCGGCTTCGTTTGGCACGCCTGTCGCCGCAATTGCGTCGGGATCAATTTTCAGCCAGATCGCGCCGTGTTTACGGGCAAAGGCTTGAAGTTGATCGAGCACAAATGCCACCAGTTCGGAGTCTTCATACGCGAACGCCGGGCCTTTGGGTGCATACATTACTTTGAAGGGACCAACGCTGCGAACGCCTACAGAAGCCATCGCTATGACATGACCATCACGCGCCCATGCAAGACGCTGTGGCTGCCAGCCGGTGGTTACGCGCTTGAATTCGCCCCACTCCCATGTTTGCAGGATATGAGCATAGGGAAGCTGGCTGAGGGCGGCGTTCCATGATTCGCGGGTGGTTAAGGTTACAGGCTGTATCGCGGTCAAAGGTATTTCCTAACAACGGCGGCGAACGCCATCATTATAGTAGATAGGGATTGAAATGCTGGAGAGCGCCGATGACCGTCCCTGCAATCATTGATCATCCGAAGTAGGGCGGGCTGCCGGGCTTTGGGACAGCGAACCCTAGAAGAAGCGACAGTTCAAAGCAAAAACTGTATAGAATAAGCATAATGTGGCTGCATCCTAAGGGCACAAGGCTATGACTGAGATTGACTATCAGGCACTCAATGAGCGGGTGGACAAGAGCTTACGCAAGCGCAAAAAGATAGTACGCGGCGTGTTTTTTGGTCTGAGCGTCTTCATGTTCATCTTATTTACCGTACTGGCGCTGACGGCTTATGCAGGAAATCCACTTTTGCCTTCGCGGGGATTTGCGACATCGCAGGACGCGGCGATCTTTATGTTGATTGTCGGCTGGCTGACAACGCTCATGTTTCATGGATTCGGGGCGCTTTTCGACAGCGGCGTTTTCGACAAATCTATGCGCGCGCAAATTGCCAGCCAGCAGATGGGTATGCAAATGGTTGAGCATATGGACGCGGCGACTACTGAGAAAACAAAGCGGACAGATCATCTGGAGGAAGCCGACGCGGCGGATGTGGTTGAATTGACCGACGATGGGGAACTGAAACGGGTGGAAGGGGATTAAAGTAACGCCGGAGGCTCGAAGCCATCCGGCTAAAAACGACAGCCTAAAGGCTGCCTGACTACTACGATTGCGTTCTTTCGATGCAGCGCGAGAAATACGACGAAATTTCTCCTTATCCCTGCCGACAGCGCCGAAGGCTCAAAGCCTACGGCTAGAAATGACAGCCTGAAGGACGCCTGACTACTACGATTTCGTTCTTTCGATGCAGCCAATCTACCTGACGCATGTGTTGTTGAGGAAAGGAAACGCCACCAACGGGCGCAAATAAAGCAGAATGCCGGGAGTGGGGAAAGTGAGAGGGACTGGGGGGAGGTTATGCACCGCGCGCTTTTAGGGCGAGTTTATATGCCTGATAGATGATGGGGTTGTAGACTTTATCCCAAGCGCCAGCACTGCGGGCAATTTTACCGCCCCAACCACGCTTAAAGCCATATACACCCCACAGGCCGTCATCGCGCGTTTCGAACTGCGCCTCTAATACCGCTTCATCTTCGTCAGGAATGCCCCACATATCATAAGTGACACAGCCACGCGATTTCGCCCATTCGACAGCTTTCCACTGCACGCCATAGGCGGCCATCAGGTTGCGCTTAGTATTTGAGGACGCGCCGTAGAGATACCAAGCGGTGCTGCCTTTCGCAAAAACCATGATACCGGCGAGGGTATCGCCTTCATGCTCAGCGAGTATCAGGGCGGCATCTTGAGGCACGAACAGATCATAGGCTAAAGCGTAGTAGGATGGCTGGTGTACGCCAAAGGCATTGCGCGCACCGGTCATTTGCATCATATCAGTGAAACGTAAGACTTCTTCACGCGAGGCTTGCCAGTAACGGATGTCGTTTTTCAGGCTCTGGCGAATTTTACGGCGAGTGCCCTGATTCATACGCGCCTGAATATCTGCTTCGTCTCCCGAAATATCGATCAGGATGGTGCGCGGTGGCTGTACGGTTTGCGGGCTGGCGCGAAAGCCGAAGCGGGCATAATCGTGCGGGGCTTCGCCATCTGCCGGTATACCGGGTTCCCATTTGAGGAATGCTGAATGTCTGGCTCTAGCGGCGACATCCAATGCCTGCCAGAGCGCAGTTCGCTGCTCAAAATGGGTGATGTATGGCCCCATTGGCAGATAGGCCATAGTACCGAGACCAAAGGGCAAGGGGCGGAATAGAAGCTGAGCGCCAGCCACAATTTGCCCCAGTTTATCTTCAAGCGCCACGCGCGCAGAATCCCAACCAGCAGGGCGTTTCAATGATGCCCAACCGCTGGTTTGTAAAATGTGCGCCTGAGGAAGCGTGTTTAGAAACGCATCCCATTCGGCGGATGGCGGATTGAGGGTGGTATAGGTCATGAAATGATGTGTGACAAGTAATGAGCAAGGAGCAAGGATTATAGCAGAGCTAAACGTACGAAGTTGAAGTACCCCTTTGCAAGCGTCTCTAGCACTTTATCCAAAACATAAGAGTTACATTTGAATCGTGCGGTTCACGATGCTATACTAGCGCCGTTATTCACAATCGGTACACTTTCACAAATCGCGGTTAAATGGTCGGCACACAACAGTTAAACTTTGCTGCTGTGCGGGTGGCGATAAAGAATTACTGCAATTTTAAGGGGAGCAGCAATATGACGGCTGCGGTTAATGAATGGGCGTATATCGGAGTATTCATGTCTGTGGCATGGATTCTTCCGGTGCTACCGCTAGTGGTATCATGGCTTTTCCGGCCACGCCGCGCCAATGCCATTAAGCTACAAACTTATGAATGTGGTGTTGAAACTGTTGGCGATACGTGGGTGCAGTTCAAGGTTCAATACTACATCTACGGGCTGGTTTTCCTAGTTTTCGACGTTGAATTAGTGTTCTTATTCCCGTGGGCACTCGCCTACAATCAGTTAAACTTTTTCGCATTCGGCGCGGGGCTGCTGTTCATTTTCCTGCTGGCGGATGCGCTGATCTATGCGTGGCGCAAAAATGCCCTTGAGTGGGCATAACGCGCGGGGTTGAGGGAGATATTTTTCATGCAGCAAGTTTGTGACAACATTATCTCGACGCTTGCCCCTTGTCTTACCCAATCGGGGGTAAACCCTGATGTGGCAC
>CAZBPB010000095.1:0-5607 GCA_964493565.1 uncultured Pleurocapsa sp.
CCAGCACCGCGCATAACGCGATCTTCGACATCGGGTTTAGCATACCGAACCAGTTATTGAAAATCGGTGCCAGCGCAATGATCGGTATCGCGTTAATGGCAATGGCAATAGGCAGCAGCGCCCGGCTGAAAGATAGAAAGCGCGCCGAAACGATACCGGTCAATATGCCCAGGCTAGACCCCAGCAGGAAGCCCCAGACGGCATTCTGGAAAGTAATCCATGCCATCCCTATCAAGCGTGGATACAGATCGAGAAACGTAGCTGCAATCACCGAAGGGCGTGGCAGCAAGAATTCCTGAATTTGCAGAATAATGATCAGCGTTTCCCACAAAACAATCACGATCACGCCGACGACAATTGCCGATAGCTGCCGTCGCGCCGCCTTACGGTAAAGGCCGAAGCGCATCCATGGCTGCCAGAGTATAAATACCGAGGCAATCGCCGCATATTCAAATAAAGTGGTAATCAGGACTGCCGTCTCTAATTTCGAGGCGATGTCAGGCGGCGTTTCTTCCTCAACCTCTTCAAACATCAAGGCCGGTTCAACCCCTAGCAGCGCCGAAATCGGATTCCAGCGCAGTACCGTTGATGCCCCGGCAAAAACAACAAAAGCCAGCAGTATCCCGGCGGCTATCCATTGGATAATGCGGCTTCTCTTGCTTACTGCCTTGTCTTCTGTGCTTGTCCCGCGTAGTACCGGCCATATCAAAGCCAGTACTGCCACAATCAACGTAATTCCCAGAACTTGCTGAAAGCTGTTGTTACGCCAGGATAGGCCAAATTGTGTAGCATATGTGAGGATCGGGTTCTGGGCGTGATAAGTAACCACGATCAGGAAAATGACCGCCAGCGCCAGATAATCTTTGCCTAGGGATCGGGTTTCAAATTCAATCACTTCATCGGCAGCATCCGCCAGTGCCAGCCCGGTGGCTGCTTCCATGTCGCTTTTCTGAGCGCCGGAAAAACTGCCCGCCGATGGTGCCGCGCCTGTGGATTCACGCTCCATCGCGCCGCGATCCAATGCGTCATCCACCATTATTCAATGGCCTCGCTCCGTTCCGATGCCGATTCAAATTCCCCCGGCTTTGTCCCTCGAAGCGCATGTCGCACCATGCTGGTGTATTGGAAATAAGCATCCATATCGCGGGTTTCTGACCCGCGTGGACGCGGTAAATCAAGGTCAATCGTCCGGGCGATTCGCCCCGGTCGCGGCGACATCACCACCACCCGCGAAGATAGGTATACTGCTTCAGCGATGCTGTGAGTGACGAAGATCACCGTCATTCCTTCCAGCCCGCTCCAGATGCGCAGCAGTTCATTATTCATACGTTCGCGGGTCATCTCATCCAATGCGCCAAATGGCTCATCCATGAGCAATATTTTTGGTTGGAAGGACAGCGCCCGCGCAATCGAAACCCGCTGCTGCATCCCCCCCGAAAGCTGATACGGGTATCTATCGGCAAAATCCCCTAGCTCAACCAGTTTCAGCATTTCCCGCGCCCGGCTGTCGCGTTCCTCTTTAGAATAATTCATGATTTCCAGTGGAAGCTGAACATTCTTCAACACGGTACGCCAGTCATATAGCGTCGCGTTTTGGAATACGAATCCGTAATCGCGATCTTTGCGCGCCTGTGCCGCCGCTTTTCCGTTAACCATTACCGCGCCGCTAGTCGGCTGAATCAGGTCAGCCATGATCCGCAGCAGCGTAGATTTGCCACACCCGCTGGGACCAATTAGCGAGACAAATTCACCCTGCTCAATTTCCAGATTGATGCCTTCAAGCGCATTGACGGCGCTGCCATCTGCTGCGCGAAAAGTCTTGTTCAAGTTGCTAATGCTGATAACACTTGCCACAGGTAAATCCTTTTAACTCCCGGCACTTTCCGGCTTCCAGCGTACAACCAGCCGTTCAATGACCGCGATCACCGCGAAAAACAGAATACCAACCAGCCCGGCCACAAAAATTGTTGCCCACAGCCGGGGAGGAGATTGGTTGTAATAGCGCGCAAAGTTCAAAATGGCGATGCCTAGCCCGTTTTGCGCGCCGCTTGGCAGTTCGCCAATGATCGCGCCGACGACGCTGGCCGTAGCCGCAATTTTCAGCGCCGTGAAAATCTGAGGTACCGCATTCGGCAAACGCAGCTTCCACAAAATTTGCGGCTTGCTGGCAGCATACGTCTGCATGAGTTCAAGCGCCGTAGTTGGTACGCTAACCAACCCGCGCAGCGTGTAAATTGTGACCGGGAAAAAGGTGAGATAGGCAGCAATCACAGGTACTGCCATTTGAGATGCCCCTGCCCGCGCAAACCAGATCACAATCATCGGCGCAATTGCCAGAATTGGTACCGTTTGTGAAGCCACTACAAAAGGCAGCAGCCCGCGCGAAAGCGATCCAAAATGTGCGAATAACACTGCCAGTACAAAGCCGATCGCGCCGCCAAGCAAGAATCCCTGTATTGCTGAAAGCAGGGTGATCCACACCGATTCCAGCAGCATTTGCCACAAAGGTGGGCCGTTGCGTTGCGCTGGCTCAAATAGCGAGGCAGCAATATCTGTTAAGTGCGGCAGTTGTGAATTATTGAAAATGGTGAGGTCAATGGTGAGGCCCGCTACCGTCACCTCGTAACCATTTGCCTGTGAAAAGGCCTTAAGCCCCTCCCAGATCAAAACCATTGCGAGCAGAATACCGAGGGTAATCAGAAGCGTGCGGAGACTGCTGTTTTCGGCAGGCGGTCGCTCTGCGCGGGCAACAACGGCGACAGTAGATTCGCGGCTCGCAGCCGAGTCCGTCATAACAACTACCTATTTTTGTGCTGTACAACTAGCTTCTACAAAATTTCTACGATTGAACGCTATTGTAACGGTGCTGTCTGCTTTCCGCCAATCGGTGAAGTCAACAAAAGTACGCTCGAAACTTGTGCGAAATAGCACAGAGAACAGGCTACTCACGAATATTCTAGACGTATTGATTGCGGGGTGAAAGATCTGCGATGGGAATCAAACCCCTCTCCCTGAGGGAGAGGGGTAGGGGTGAGGGCTAAATCTAAACGCTTGGACGCAGCACCGAAAGCACGCGTCCCTGAACGTGGCAGTGGGCAGCATCCACGTAAATCGGGGACATTGTCGGATGGGCAGGCTGCAAGCGTACACGCTGGCCTTCTGCGAAGAAGTGTTTCAGCGTGGTTTCGCCGCGCTCGTCCAGCCACACTGCGACCATATCGCCATCTTTTACCGCGTCTTGACGGCGCAGCAGCACGATGTCGCCATCGCTGATCATGGCATCAATCATCGAGTCGCCTTTCACCTTCAGCGCAAAAACTTCTGAAGGATCAACGCCGTTGAGCATGCTTGCCGGAACTTCAATCAGGCTGTCTTCGTCATAGTGATGCCCCATATCATCAGGTATGGACACCGGCGCGCTCGCCACAATCTGACCGATCAACGGCACGCGCGGCGTATTAAATGAAGGGTTGATCGCCAAACGCCGCGAACTACTAGGTTTCACCAGCCGGATACCGCGAGATGTCCTACCGGTTCGTTCCAGATAGCCTGCCTGTACCAGCTTATTCAGGTTGTAATTCACAACCGACGTTGAGTCGATGCCGACAGCTTCCCCGATCTGGCGAATTGTCGGTGGGTATCCCTTCTGATCGATGAACCCTTCCATGAAGCGCAGGATATTGCGCTGCTTTTCTGATATCTTGTTACGTTCGCGCATGACCGACCTCCTTTCCATTTTAATGGGGTGCTGCTTTTACACAAATGAGCCATAACTTTGGGTAAAGTTAGCTCACAATTTCTACTGTATAATTTGCATTGTAAAAGAACGCTCGTTCTATGTCAAACATTTGTTCCAACTTTATGCGATGAGGACACCACATGCCCTCGCCTTCAGCTTCGCCATCGCTCTCTCAACTGCTCCGCTCCACTACTGATCCGGTGCTGCTGCCGGTATTCGCGCAGGCGTGGGGCTATAAAGTCGAAACCGGCAAAAGTGATGAGCTTCGTAAAACCCTCGCCAAAGTGATGATTGATCCGGTACGTGCCGAAACTGTTTGGGATAATTTGGACGATTACGCGCGCCGCGCCATGCAAACGCTGATTGGCGGCGGCGGGCGCATGCCTGAAAACAAGTTCGAGCGACTGTTTGGCGAAATTCATGAGATGGGATCAGAAGCCATTAGCCGTGAGAAACCGCTGCAAAACCCCAGATCAACCGCTGATGCGCTGTTCTACCGCGGCCTGATTCATCGCATTATCGAGCATTCCGATATCGGTCAGCGTCAGGTGATCTTCGTTCCCGATGATCTACGTGGAGCGCTTCCCCTCCACAAAACCAGCTACGACAACATTGCGCGGGCTGGTATTGATGAGCCGATGGTATTGGAAACCGAGGACAGTGAGGCTGAAATTGAGCCTCTTACTGAGGTGCAGGGGCAGCGCCTTGCAGATACATCATTAGTAGACGACATGACCACGCTGCTCGCATACATTCGTATCCATAATCCAACGCTGGAAGGCAGCTTCTTATCCGTAGACGACAGCGCCCGATTGCTCCCCGGTTTCATTCTGCAAGATGAACGCCGTCTGTATTTCCTCACTGCCCTTGCCGCCTCTGCTGGCTTAATAGATGTTCACGGCAGCCGCGCTTTCCCCAGCAAAGCAGAAGCCCAACGCTGGTTGGGTACTCCCCGGTCTGAGCAGGTACATAAGCTCGCAGATGCGTGGCGCAGCAGCCAGTTGATCATGGATCTAGCCTTCGTACCCGGCTTGCATCCAGAACTTGACGCAGGTGATATGCCTCAATACGATCCCGCAGCCGCCCGCGCGCTGGTGTTGGAAATGATGGTGGACTTACTTCCCGCCGAAGGCTGGTGGTCGCGCAGCGAATTTGTTCAGGCGGTATTTGAAGACAACTACGATTTTCAACGCCCGAACAGTTCTTTCGATGGCTGGTATATCCGTAATGACGACGGGGATTATCTCTCTGGCGAAGTTCATTGGATGGAAGTGGAAGGGGCGATGCTGGAATACATGATCACCGGCCCGCTGCACTGGCTCGGGTTGATCGATCTAGCAGAAGGCGCAGCCCGCTTCAACGCTTACGGGCGTGGCTTTTTACGCCTTAGCAAATGGCCAGCACAGCAAGATACGCCGGAAAAAATTGTAATCGCCCCCGATGGTGCGATCCTTGTTTCACGCAAGGTATCGCGCCTTGAACGCTATACTATCGCCCGCTTTGCCAGTTGGGTTTCTGCCGCCGCAGGCAGCGAGATCCCATTTGTGTACCGCATTGACGCACAGGCTATTCAGAAGGCAGCCGCGCAGGGCATCACCATCGGTCACATCGCTGGTTATCTTCAGAATATGCTCGGTGGAAGTCAGCTTCCACAGGCAGTTAGCAAACTACTGGATCGCTGGAAGCAGGGTGCTGCCGCCAGCGTAACCTTTGAACGGCTCATTGTCATGCGAACCACCTCACCGGAAGTACTGAATGCCATTTATGATGCTCCGGCCACCCGCCGTTTCTTCAGCGCCCGGCTTGGAGATATGGCGGCAGTAGTTCGCGCTGACCAGTGGCAGGCATTACAAGATGCGCTTGGTGAA
>CAZBPB010000095.1:5642-6804 GCA_964493565.1 uncultured Pleurocapsa sp.
CGGCATTCAAGTCGAATTAGTGGGTATGTAAATAATGGGAAAAGCCATATTTCTGAATGTGCCCACCAGCGGGCATGTTAACCCGTCGCTGCCGCTGGTGACCGAACTGGTCAAGCGAGGCGAGCAGGTCATTTACTATCTCACCGAAAACTATCGCGAAAAAATCGAGGCGGCGGGCGCGGAATTTCGCCTATATCCGGGCATGGCAGATAGTTTCTTTGAAGATGCCGATCTGGATGGCAGCAACCCGCCCAAAACCGCGCGTTGTCTCTTAAAGGAAACCGCGCGTTTACTGCCCTTACTCATTGAAGAAATCAAGCCGCTTCAGCCGGATTACATCATCTATGACATCATGTGTCCATGGGGCAATCTACTCGGACAGATACTGAAGCTGCCACGCATCGCGTCATCGGCGCTGTTGTTTGTTGATCCAGCCTCGACGATCAAATCGGTAGGTATCGGGAACGTGGCGGGTATGCTCGCTAAAGGCACGCCGCACATAGTCGCCTATCAGCGCCTCAGCCGCGAAATTACCAGAACTTATACCGTAGCCCCGATGGCCTTCACACAGGCTTTGATCAATCCCGCTGACCTGATCATCTCCTATACCTCGCGTGAATTTCAACCTAATCCGCAGGCGTTTGGAGATCATGTGCGCTATGTTGGCCCGGCTATTGCCCCACGCCCCGACACATCCGGCTTCCCGTTCGATCAACTTAACGGACACCCGCTGATCTTCATCTCGCTGGGCACGGTCATCAACAACAATCCTGATTTTTTCCGCATTTGCCTGAGTGCGTTTGCAGACTGGCAAGCGCAAATAGTCATGTCTATTGGCAGCACTATTAAGCCGGAAACGCTTGGCGCCCTGCCGGCTAACGCAATCGTGCGTCCCTTCGTTCCCCAGCTTGAAATCTTGCAGCGCAGCAGCGTCTTTATCACTCACGGCGGCATGAACAGTGTGCACGAAGGCCTGTACTACAGCGTTCCCCTTATCGTCGTTCCCCAGCAAATCGAACAGCGCGTCGTAGCCGCGCGGATCCGGGAAGTCGAACGGCTGGTTCGGCTGATGGAAGTCCTCCGGCGCGACGACGACGGCCTCATCGACGGCGTATCCCCGAGCGGCGAAGCGCTCGGCGACGGGCCCCGGCGGACTCAGGTG
>CAZBPB010000095.1:6814-10603 GCA_964493565.1 uncultured Pleurocapsa sp.
AACTTTTAAGGCAGCAGGTGGGCAGGTGCGCGCCGCAGATGAAATCCTAACTTTTGTACGCGAATGGAAAGTTTCATGATTGTACGCCGTCTGATCTCAGCACTCGCCCTGATCGGGTTATTGTTTGCCTACCGCCTTCAGGCGCAAGAGACAGACACATGCCCGATGCCGCAAAACGCAGCAGAACTAGAATCTCTAGCCGTTCCACCCCGTGATCGCGCTGAGCTTGCATCACGCCTGATGGGTTTTATCGTGCCAGAACCCGCGACGACGCCGCCTGATTATCAGATTGGCGACAAAGAAACCTTCTATGTGGTCAATGACGATGAGTCGGTGCCGGTTCTGACCACGCTGCGAGCGATCAGCGATCATATCTATCTTTGGGTGGAAAGCGCCGCTGCCAGTGAAATCAGCGATGCCGAACTTGAAGCCATCGCCCACGAGTTCGATACCCGTGTTTATCCTGAAACGCGCGCGCTGTGGGGAGACGAAGCCAACCCCGGGTTTGATGGCGATGCGCGCATTCACGGCGTATTCACCAATGGGCTTGGGGCAACCGCCGCCGCCTATTTCTCCAGCGATAACAGCGCCCCGGTAGGCACAACCACTTCCGGCAACGGACATGAAATGTTCATGTTTAACCTTGAGGTGCTGTCTTACGGAGTAGATCTTGCTTCTGTTACCAGCATCGTTGCTCACGAATTTCACCACATGATCCGCAATAACCTTCAGCCGGGCATGGAACTGTGGATGAATGAAGGTATATCCGAATTTACCCAACTCTATCTTTTCGATGACCCCGGTTATTCGGTGCTCGATTTTTTCTTCATGCCCGGCACACAGCTAAACACATGGGCGGAAGAAGGCAGCTTACGCGGTTTCCATTACGGCGCAGCGCTGGCATGGATCACCTATTTCTATGAGCGCTATGGCATTGGGGCACTAGAGCAAGCTGCCGCCTCTGAAAGCCAGCGCGGTCTATCCGCATTTGATCTAGTACTGCAACAGATGGGCGAACCCGGTGTTAACGAATTGTTCGCCGATTGGGTGATCGCCAATTCAGTGTATGCTGCTCTGGAAAATGGTGGGGTTTATGACTACACTTCATTCCCCTATTTGAGCGATATACCGCCCTTCCACATTCCGATTGAAAAGAGTCCCTTTGCGACCTCCTTTGCTGCTGCTCAGTATGCCAGCGATCCATATTCGCTGAACCTTCCTTTCGGCGCCTCATCCATTGATATTTCGATAGAAGCACCAGCGTCTGTCGCGATCATTCCTGACGGTGGCGAAAATCAGTCGCGCTTTATGTACAGCAACCGCGCCGATATGGGCGATTCAACCCTAACCCGCGCCTTCGACTTGACAGGCATAGAGGATGCCACGCTCAATTTCCGCCTGTGGCATGACCTTGAAGATGACTGGGACTATGGCTATGTAATGGCCAGCACCGATGGCGGCGCAGCATGGGAAATTCTGGAAGGCGCGCGCACAGCCAACCATAACCCGCACGGTGCGGCTTACGGCGCGGGCTATAACGGCGAAAGCGGCGGTTGGGTGAACGAAACCATCTCCCTGAGCGACTATGCAGGTCAGGAAATCTTACTGCGTTTTGAGGTGATCACTGACGATGGCGTGAACCGTCCCGGCATGGCTGTTGATGATCTCGAAATTCCTGAGATCGGTTATTTTGAAGACTTTGAAAGCAGTTGCGATGACTGGGAGGCGGCTGGCTGGGCAAATATTCTGAATCACACGCCGCAAAACGCGTGGGTTCAAGTGGTGCAGTTGGGCAGTGGTGATCTTCTAGATCTCGTCCGCTGGCAGCTTAATGGCGCGCAGGCGGAAAACGCGCTGTTATCCGGCGAATGGTCAGTACCCGTCGCTGACGGCGCTGAACAGGCGGTCATTATCATCTCGCCCTTTGCCCCGCTGACCACCGAACCAATGCCTTACAGTCTGAATGTGAATGTGCAGTAGCCATATCAATACGTAGGGGTATGCCATACCCCCTAAAACGCCTGTTTTCCGGTTAGCATCGGCGCAGTGGTCACTCATTCGCCAGTGAATCATCCAGATAAAATCGTTCTATGATGAGAGAGAGCGGAGACGTCATGAAAACCTCTTTTACCACCACTATCTTTCAGGCAGAAGGCATGAACGCCACCGGCATCCACGTCCCTGAAGAATCGGTTGTGGCGTTAGGCAAAGGCAAGAAACCGCCTGTTAAAGTTACAATCAATGGCTACACCTATCGCAGCACTGTCGCTGTTTATGGCGACGATTATCTACTGCCGTTTGCTTCCGAACATCGTAAAGCAACCGGCATAAAAGCGGGAGATGAGGTTGAAGTCACGCTGGAACTCGATACCGAGCCGCGTACCGTCGAAGTGCCGGACGAGCTAGCAGCGGCATTGGATGCAAACGGCATCCGCGCAGCCTTTGACGCGCTCGCGCCATCACGAAAGAAAGAATTTGTCCGTCAAATCGAAGAAGCAAAAACCGAAGAAACCCGCCAGCGGCGAATCACCAACAACATCGAAAAACTAAAAACAACGGGGAAATTTTAACCACAGCAAGCAGGTAGGACGCAGCATATTGCGCCCTACCTGCTATCTACTTGCGAATCCGCAGCTCAGCTTCCAACTCTGCGCGCCGCTTTTCGCTGGCTAGGCGGGCATCGTCCAGCGTTTCACGGTAGCCACGTTTGATGTTGGAGATCAGCTTATCACCCGTAGCCGGTGAAACCAGCATGATCACCGCCGCCCCGACCGCCGCGCCAAAAGCCAATCCCAATGCTAAACCGAGCAATTTACCCATGAGCACACCACACCTGAACAGAATACTTGTATTCTAGCACTATCCACCTTGAATACGCATTCCATCGTTGTTCAAATCACTAATCAACACTAAGGGACGCCCGTTCGCGTCCCTACATCTGCACATGTGCGCCGGCAAAATCTACATTGTTATGGAATTGGCGGGCGCTTTTGCCTTATCCGCACCATGCCGCGCTGCAATAAGTCGTGTCGCTGCCAACAGGCGGCAGCGTGGCAAAATCCGAATACGATAGATCTGTGGTGGTGTAATCCACATACAGTTGAAAGCCCTCGCCGCTGATCAGCATCATATTCGAGAATGCCGTATCGCTGCGACCAATCGGGCGGAAACCAATATTTAGCGGAATAGCTCCGATGCCTTCGCGCGCCCGCCGGTCAAGAAATGCCACTGTATACGGGCTGCTCACCCTGTAGGGCAAAATGCTGGTACTCCCAGTCGTCGTATTCGTCTGTGCTGCCTCGCTGCCAAAGTCCGGTTGAATCAACTGTTCTTCGGCGTACTGCGCGGCCTGATTGGCAAGTTGAGCACAGGCATCTGCTTGCGAAAAATCAACTGCGCTGGCAAAGCCCGTGCGCTCGATCAAGGTCACCAGTGCCTGCGTGCCTCTATCGCAGCGCATCAATGGATCGCCACCTTGCCATCCTGCTGGACGGATAGTGCCCACGCCAACGATCTGATCCGCTACCAGTTCAAGGTCATGACGTAAATCACGGGCAATCGCTAAAGGCGTGCTAAAAATCGCCCCGAACCAGCCGTCAGGCCGCGTATCCGCGCCAAAAATCGTACCCGCCAGAATTTCCAGATTCAGTCGTAAAAATACCGGTAGCTGTGGATCGCTCACATCCAGATCGATGATCCAGCCATCAGGCCGTGCGGCGCTTTGCTGAAAATAGGTATCCGCCAGCAGTTCCAGATCGCCGCCGGGAACATCACCCTGCCTGGAGAGGA
>CAZBPB010000095.1:10613-11001 GCA_964493565.1 uncultured Pleurocapsa sp.
AGTTCCAGATCGGCGCGCGCGTTAATCAGAATCGGCAAGGCTTCGATCTGTCGGGGAGTCAGGTTGGCAGTATCAACCGGTTGTTCGGCTTCTGGCGTCACCACCGGCTGTTCCTGCGCGCCCAATATCCCCATCGGCACAACAAGCAGCAAACATACAATAAGCAGAACTCGTTTCATCAACTCTACTCCGGCAGATCAGGCACAGGTGGGCGTCGTTTATCCATCGTTTGAACATTGAAGAACACAGGCACTTCGCCGGCGCGAAACAATGGCGGTTCTTCTTCAGGCAGGGTGTCCGGTAGGTCTGGCAGCGATTCCGGCAGTTCGTCTGGCAGCGGTGGCTGCGGTGGCGCGCTTCCCGTTTCCTGCATGGTAATTCCTAGTTC
>CAZBPB010000096.1:0-4706 GCA_964493565.1 uncultured Pleurocapsa sp.
CCGCGCGCATGGTGATCACGTCTACATGGTCGTAATAACGCGCAAACTGATTGATCCATGCCGTGGTGAAGGCGAAGATCGTGTCCTCAATATCGGTGGCAAGATTGAACAAGAGTAAATTCATCGAATGCCTGCCTTGATCGCCTGCCGCCAGATGTTGACCCAGCGTTCAGGGTAGCCTTCGGCATTAAAGTTTGTGAGCGCGTGGCGCTGCCCTGCTTGCCCCATACGCTTCGCCAGATCGGGATCGCGGAGCAGCGTGACAGCATGATTCGCTAAATTTTGCGCCACATTTGCATCATCCAGCGCGTAAAAGCCAGTTTCGCTATCCAGCAAAATATCGGTGATGCCGCCCGCGCCGGTGGCGACGACGGGCAAGCCTGCTGAAGCCGCCTCGCCCAATACGCGCGGTACGCCCTCATAAGACGAGCTAAGGAGATAGACGTTTGCAAGCTGATAGTACGGCGGCAGGCTTTCCAGCGGGATTGGGCCGTACATTTTGAGCTTATCAGCGATGCCCATCGTTATCGCAGTTTCCGTAATACTGTCGGCGGTTTCGCGGAAATCCCCGATCATAAGGAAATAGGCTTCAGGCACCTGTACGGCGATCTTGCCGAAGACCTTGAGTAGTAAGGGAATACGCTTGGAAAGGACAGGACGGCCTACCCACAGCACAACCGGCACATCCTCAGGGATGCCTGCTCTGGCACGATGTTTAGCTAAAATGCCGGGATCAACCGGCTTCGCAAATTCAGTAGAAGCGGTGGCTAAAGGCAAAATCGCGATGCGAGTTTCAGGAAAACCCAGCACCTGCAAATTGGCGCGGCTAGGGCTGGCTACGGCGCGCACATAATCTGCGCCACGCAAGACCTGATGCGCCATCATTACCAAGGCGCGGTTTCGGAGAGGATGTTCAGCCATCCATGCCGGGTTGTTCAAGATAAAGCTGTGTTCCTGTACCAGCAGCGGCGCCTTGAAACGTTGTTTCAAGCGCCTGCCGACCAGCCCGGTCAGGAACATATCCTGCGTGACGATTAAATCTGGTTTCCCGGTCAACCGTCCCGCAGTCGCCAACGCGGCAGGCACAAAGCGCAAGGCAGAACGGGTGTTGGTCGGTAGGATTGTGAGCGCGTTGGAAGCACGTACTTCTGGCGGCAGCCCTGCTGGCGAGGCCGTGATCACTGTCAATCTACCTGCCAGAGACGCATATTCCATATGGCGACTGCGGGCGTCACCCTCAGGCATGGAGGCCAGCGGCGGGTCAAAACTGATCATCCAGATATTTAACGGCGAGATTTGGGCAATCACAGGGAAATCACAGACTCCCGCAGGCGTTATCTGCTTGAAGAGGTGCGCTGCGTTGGTGTAGACTTGAGCATGATAACACGGCACTCAGTGAGTTTCGATGCAAAACCAGAAAGACCGACAGGCCGTCCCTTCGTCACTGTATGACGAGGCCTATTTCCGTACAGCCTGCGAAGGCTATGACGAATTCAATAACAGCGAAGGTGAGCAGCTTTCGCGGCGTTTATCCTCAGCTTTTGCGCTAGCGAAGGTAGAAGCGGGAATGCGGATTCTAGATGTTGGCTGCGGGCGCGGTGAAATTTTGCGTCATGCGGCGGCGCGCGGGGCAGATGCGTATGGCATTGATTATGCTGCCGTTGCGGTAGACCTTTCGCGCAAGGTACTGGAAGGTATTGACGGCGCAACCCCCGGCAAAACCTCGGTAGCACAGGCTGACGCTAAACTGCTGCCTTATCCGACAGCTTCATTTGATCGGGTGCTGATGTTCGATGTTGTAGAACATTTATACCCGTGGGAGTTGGATGAGGCGCTGCAAGAAGTACACCGGGTGTTGAAACCGGACGGTATGTTCATCGTACATACCGCGCCGAACGTGTGGTATGACAAGTATGCCTATCCTTTTGTTCGCGCTTTCAGAACGGCAATTGGTCAGGGCGCGAACTACCCGAAAAACCCGCGCAACTTCCTTGTGGAAGTGAATGAACATGTTCACGTTAACGAACAGTCTATGTGGAGCATGAAGCGGGTTTTGAACAAGGCCGGTTTTGACGGTAAGGTATGGCTGGAAAGTCCGCCGCAGCAGTGGAGCAGTGGCGTGGTGGGAACCATGCGCCATCTGGCGTTCCAAACCCCGCCGCTGCGCTGGTTCTTTGAGCGCGAAGTGTTTGCGGTGGTGGCGAAGGCGTAAAGTTTCGCCCTCAGCCTAATTCCTTCTCCTTCGGGGCGAGGGACTTACCGATCAATTTAGGGTCAGGAATGGTCGTTTTATTCAATGCGTGATAAACGTCCGGTAGACGAATTAAGTATCGAAGAGCTTGAGCAAATCCTTGCGATCAAGAAACGCGAGGCGCGGCAGCAAGCCAAAGAGAAAATGCAGCGGCATGGGCGGGTGATTCAGCCCGATACAGAAGCTGTTCCAGTTAACCCTGCCCCGGCGATGACGGTGCCGGCATTGGAGGCACTCCTTCAACAATCACAAGCTGAACCGGCGGCATTACCGGTGGCGCCGATGACCATGCCGGCACTGGCAACCAGCGGCGCGGGAGGAAGTGGACGCGAGCTGCAATTTGTTGATGCACCGCCAGCACCCCTACAGCGACCATCTAAACGCCGCAAACGCTGGTATGACTATGCTTTACTCGCCGTAGAAGCAGCGGCTGTGCTGGGTATTGTGCTGATTGGTTTCAACTTACTTACGGCAATACGCGGGCTAGAACAGGAAACGGCATCTGCACAGGCGCTGGCAGAAGAACAGCGGCGCGCGGGTATTCCGACGATTGCCCCGACCCCAAGCCTGCAGATGGAAAATTACGTTTTGCCGGGTGGACACACAATTTCTGAAAGCGGACAGGTCGCCTTTAATTACGACGAAGTACCGTCCAATTTGCTCCCGCTGGTACAAAGCCAGTGGATGCAACCGGTTATATCGCGCCCGCCGCAGACCAGCGAAACCGCGGTCGTGCTCACCATTCCACGATTGAACATTAGCCAATCTATTGTGCAGGGTGTAGATTGGGAAGCATTGAAACAGGGCGTCGGGCAACTGGTAAACGGGGCAAACCCCGGTGACGATGCCGGAAATGTAGTGCTTTCAGCGCACAACGATGTTTACGGCGAGTTGTTCCGGTATATTGACCAGTTACAGCCGGGAGACACTTTCCAGATTCAAACAAACTCGACCACCTACACTTATGAGATAACCGGTTCAGAAACGGTTGATCCGGATGATGTGCATGTGCTCGAAACCCGCGACGGCGCAACCGCAACGCTGATTTCCTGTTACCCGTACCGCGTTAACACCCATCGTTACATTGTTTATGCAAACAGGATTGCGTAACATCATGCCAAGCGAACCGACAAAGCGGCAAAGCGCAACCGAACGCCGCGCCAAGAAAACCTCCAACCCTTTCATGACGACTTCAGCCAGCCAGCGCCGCACGCAGAAACGGCTGGTTGAAGGCAAAGCACCGGCAGCGACGGATGGAAGCCTGCCCGCGAATATTTCGCAGGAACAGGTTGCATATTTGCTAGAACATCCCACCCGCGAAGTGCCAACCGAAGAGCTGCAGAAAGAATATGGGTTCGTTTTAACAGATATTCGCAATATGTTTCTGGTCGCAGGCGGGCTTATTTTACTGGAGATCATCCTCGCGCTCGTGCTGCCCAGATAGTAAATCTGTTGGTCGTTTTTCCGGGCGTAGCATAGACCATTTCTGTTACCGGTATTTCTAACACCTATGACTATCAGGACGCATAAGCTCAGTTTGGCAATAGATTGGACAGCGCTATCGCTGTTTCAAGGGCTGAGCGCCGTGTCTATTGATCGTATCCAAGCCAATGCGCGCCGACACAGCTATGCAGCGGGTGAATTCATCTTTCGCGAAGGCGAAGCCAGTGCAGGCTATTTTGTGTTATCGGAAGGCATGGCGCGGCTGTACCGCGCAAACCCTGAAGGCCGCCTGCACACCTTAAGCCTGCTGCGCGCGCCTTCCGCATTCAACGAAGTGGCGGCGGTGGATGGAGAGGCTAATCCATTCAACGCGCTTTCTGTAACCACAGTTGAAGCCTATGTGATCAGCCATGCCAATATGATCAACCTGATGGCGAGCGAACGGGTGTTGATGAGCAATGCCTTGCAGGCATTGGCGCATTTGAACCGCGATTATCTGGAACGTCTCGAAGATATGACCTTCCGCACCATTCCCTCGAGACTGGCGAAACTGTTTTTGCACGAAAGCGCCTACAGTGACCAGTTTTGCGAAACCCCCTCCCAACTTACTCAGGAAGAGATGGCGGCTATTCTGGGTACAACCAGAGAAGTTGTCGGGCGGGCGCTGCGTGGATTGATGAATGCTGGGCTGCTGAAGAAACGCGGGCGTTACTTTTACATCGCAAATCGCGAAGGGCTGGAAACGCTGGCAGAAACCAATGATCTGCCGCAAAATTTAACCTATGTGAAAACATTAGAAACCTGATGTGATCTTCTCATCCAGCCTACATTAAAATTCGTTTTCAAATCCAACAAAAGTTCCAGACACATACATTTCAAAGTGCTAAACTAAGGTCAATATGCGAGTGAAAGCTCGGCGGTGTTTTCGTCACATCGTAACGATCCAAAGTAAGGAGCACGCACAATGACCCACATTATTACCAGCCTTTGTTTACGCGACGGCGCATGTGTA
>CAZBPB010000096.1:4750-10935 GCA_964493565.1 uncultured Pleurocapsa sp.
TTATCCCCGGTCAGCCTGAAAATGAATGGCCGTGGTACTTTATCGATCCGGACACCTGCATTGACTGCGGCGCATGCATACCCGAATGCCCGTATGAAGCGATCTTCATTCAGGAAGAAGTGCCGGCTGATTACACCATGGCTGCCGGGCAAAAGCGTATCCCGTTTGAGAGCAAAGTTGAAGAAGCGGCAGCAGGCGGTGAAGTGGTTGACCTGACACAGGATATTCAACCGAATTATGATTTCTTCGCTAAAGGCCCCGGCTACGACGCACTAGGCTAGGCTTACGTTAAAGCAAGCTCCGAACATAAATCAAAACCGGATGCCTGAGTGTATCCGGTTTTGATTCACGCCCGTGCTATGTGGGACAGTTCGCAAACCAGCCGCGTAACGATCTAAACGAAACGGCGCTATTCGAGCACTCGCAAGCGTATGATGCGATCATCTACGGTAGGAACATGATGGGTACTTACCCATACATCGCCATTTGCGGGATCAACGAACATATGCCGCATTAACGCCGAGCCAAAAGGCAGCGAATACTCAATCATGGTTTCGGCTGCCATGTCAAAGCGCACAAGGCTATTGGACGCGCCGCAAGTGACCCATACACGCTCATTTGCATCGTCCACCTGCGCGATATATGGGGCACAATCCGGCGTTGGCAAGTCAAATTCACGCCATGATTCATCCGATGGATCAAATACTGCCAGACGACCACCGCTAAATTCGGGAATCCACAAACGCCCCTGCCGATCTTCATCAAAACGACGCGGGCCGCTTGCTGAGTGCGGCAGCATATATGCCTGCGTTTCACCGGATTCGGGGTCAAGCCGAACAAGACGGTTACCCACCAATTCGCTCGTCCAAACGATGCCGTCAGAAGCGACAATCAAATCATAGGAGATGGGTAACCCGGGAAGTTGTATTTCGCGTCCGGGTAAATCATAAACCGTCATTTGATGACTATCGGGCGCTACACGCGCAATACGCACCGGATCATCATCAAAATGCGCATTTGCCCAGGCATTGCCATCAGCATCTACGCCCACGCTGTGCGCGTAAAAGCCAATATTATGACGGTCTAGATCACCCGTAACCGGATCAAACAGCACAAGCTGGCGCTGGCTACCAAAGACCAGCCACCAGCGGCCATCACCCAACGCCGCCAACGCGCGTGGTTCGGCCTGACCAGTGAGCGGCAATTCTTCGAACAGACCTGTTTGCGGGTCAAGCCGCCACATATCCCCGCTGTGCATACCGGTAATGAGCACTGTGCCGTCTTCTACGAGCGCCAGATCATGAGGACCAACGCCGGGAAATGGATATGAGGTGATTTCTACCGGGGGATCGCCGCCTATCCGGGTAGATTCCGGCAATACGGTGTCAGCGTTCCAATAGGCGGTTAGCCACTCTGCCAGCGCCGCCGGATCAGCCGTAATTTCACCTTCGGTGATGATTGGAAACCCGGCATGTGGGCCATAATAACCGATCATCTGGCGTATTCTGGTTTCCCATTGATCCGCATTCATCCAACCGTTACGACGCAGAATGTAATCTGGCATATGGCAGCCAGTGCAGTTCAGGATAAATTCGCGCTTATATTCCCCATCGGGCAGGAGTTGCAAAAGCTGAGCACCGTTCACCGATGATTGATCCTGGGCGGCAGAAGCGGAAACCAGCGTAACAATGAACGTTGTGACGATGAACAGGGTAGAAAACCATAAGCGGCGCATCGGCACACCTCTTGAAAGGCTGTCGTTGTGATTTATACGCGTTGATTCGGGGATTTGTTCAGTGGGGATAACCCTCACGCCTCAATCCCCTCCCTTAAACAGAGAGGGGAAGACAAATCGTAAGAGGGGTTACCAGCCGAGATATAGATTGTGGAACACGTAGCCTTGTTCAGCTAATGCGGGGAGAATCTGGCGGAGCGCAGCGGCAGTTTGCGATCGATCGCCTCCACCATCATGCAGCAAAACAATCCCTCCGGGATGAGCGCCTTCCAGCACCTTGGTCACAATGACATCCGTGCCGGGCGTGTCCCAATCCCAGGGATCAACCGTCCACAGCACCATATCGTAACCAAGCTCCCGCGCCCAACCAGCCGTGTTGTCATCAGTGTGACCATAAGGCGGGCGCATCAGGTACATGCGACCATCCAGCTTTAACTTATCGCCCACCGTCGTCTGAACAATCTCAAAGGTATCGTTCATTTCAGTGACAAAAACGTCGTGAGGAATGTCGCGCAGTGACGGGTGGTTATAGGTGTGATTGGCGATGTAATGACCGGCTTCTACTTCAGCCTGCAAGATATCAGGATTATTTTTGACTTCCGAACCAAGCACAAAAAACGTAGCTCTGGCGTCATTTTCGGCTAAAGCGGCTAATATATCGCGCGTATCGGCAGTCGGGCCATCATCGAAGGTAAAGTAGATGATCGGTTTTCCTGATGGCGTGTGTGATGGGCGTTCTTCAGTATTCGGGATTCTTGTTTCCATAATTTTTTTCCTCTAGAAGCATAAGGTCAATAGTTACACTAATCATCAGAATAGCAAGATTTTGCAGCCAGTTAGCAAAAAAAAACAAGGCAGCGATTGAATTTCACAATCCTGCCCTGTTTTCATTCGCACGTCGTCTGATTACGCCTGTGTGATGCCAAACTGACCGTACAAACCGCTGCTATATACGTAAACATAGGTCAATGGTTCGCCCTCGTCGTTGGGCGGGTTGGCATTTGACCATTCATACAGGTAACGGGCATCGCTGATGCTGAGATTAACGCAACCGTGACTGCGGCGGTAGCCAAAACCGTCGTGCCAGTAAGTACCGTGCAGGCTAATACCATCATCAAAGTACATCACCCATGGCACATCCTGTAGGGCGTAAGCCTGTGGCGAACCCGCAGCGCCGCTCATAGGATCACGAATCGCGCGCGCCCATACTTCAAATAAGCCTTCGCGCGTATCCCAATCCGGCAGCCCCGTAGCTACCAGCGTCGCAAATACAGGGGTATCGCCTTCGTAGGCGACCACTGTCTGCTCATAGAGGTCAACGGCAATCCAACGACCAGTCGCACCCTCAGGACGTTCGATGGGTTTGGCAATGGCAACCCATCGCTGTTCCACCCATTGATCCGGCCCGATCATGTACCAGGTGATGCCATCCTGATCCTGCACCGAGGCAAATACATTGAAGCGGTCATATTTGAGCAGCAGCGGATTATTTTCGTAATCCTGTGATCCGCCGGGTTCTGCCGCCGGATACAGGTTAAACATAACCCAACCAAAAGGCTGCTCCAGCGCGTTGAGCAACTGCACGCCGCGGAACTGCGAGGCGGAATAATAGCTGATGTCATTTTCATGCATCCAACCGCCGCCCTGAATTTGTATCCAACCAGGAACGCTGGTGGTATCAGTGGCGATCACGAAATTAAAGCCTTGTTCAATTTCGCGAATGATGCTGCCGTCGGGAGCATCAAATACCGGAGCATTACCCTCAGTGATGACATGCCAGTAGCTATAGGTGTAGATTGTCTGCTGATCCAGCGGCACCTGTACCACGCTGGGCTGAGGCTCTGAGCGCATGATACGCGTACAAGCAGCATCAGGGTGAAGGTCTGTTTCCTGAATTTCGGAACATTCGAGATAACCGACCGTAAAGTTGTTGTCAATCAAAAAGCTTGTTTCCGCAGCAGGTTCTGTATCCTGCGCGCCGGCAATTCCCGAAACGGTCAGCAGCATCAACCCTGCCAGCAGTACCGTACAGATGAGGCGTCGTCTTTGCAACCAGTTCACGCGCGTCTCACTCCCACAACATTTGCTATGCTTTAACGATAGAGAATAATGATTTCAACATCTCGTTGAAGGTCAACAGTCTATCATAACGATAATGTGTTTTTCAGATGTACTTCCGACGATTTGCCTACGGATGATCGTACTGAAACGGCGGATTTGAATAACTGCCCCGTGCTATAATTCCAGCATCATGAGTTCATTTCCCCAACTACCAATGACTCTAATTTTCAATTTCCAGATTAGGATTGCGCGCTAATGTGCGGGATTTGCGGCGTGATCGATCTTCAGCACAGCGGGCGTATTGATCCGGCATTACTACGTGCTATGACCGCGCACATTGCCCATCGCGGCCCCGATGGCGACGGTTTTTACGCCTCCCCTGATGGGCAGGTGAATTTTGGCATGCGGCGTTTGAGTATCATTGATGTGGTGGGAAGCGATCAACCCCTGTACAACGAAGATCGTACTGTTGCGCTGGTGTTCAATGGTGAGATTTACAATTACCGTGAACTGCGCGCCGATCTCATGTCGCGAGGACATAAGCTGCATACAGAAGGTGATGGCGAAACGCTGGCGCACCTTTATGAGCAATCTGGACTGCCGGAGATGTTTAGGTCTTTGCGCGGCATGTCTGCTTTTGCCCTGCACGACACGAACCGCAAACGCAATGTACTCGCGGTTGATCACATTGGCATGAAGCCGCTGTATCTGTGGGAGCATGATGGCCTGCTCTCATTTGCCAGCGAAGTCAAATGCTTTCTGGCTGATCCGCGATTTCAGCCCCGGCTAAACCTTGAAACGCTCGATGCTTATCTATCGTTTGGCTTCATGATTGGCGAACAAACACTATTTGAAGGTGTGCGCCGGATCATGCCCGGTCATTTTGCGGTCGTTGAAAACGGTGTAGTACATATTGAGCAGTACTGGCGTTTTGGCGAACATTCCCGTCAGGATGCACCGCGCGATATTGAACCTTTGCTCTTAGAAGCGCGGTCGCTGCTGGATGAATCCGTACAGCTTCATTTACGCAGCGACGTGCCTTTAGGGCTTTTTCTAAGCGGAGGCGTGGATTCGGCAACCATACTTGCATTGATGGCGAAGGCAGCGGGCAGCGCCACCGGAGAGCGCGTTAAAACCTACACCATCGGTTATGACAGCGAGACACGGGATAACGAGCTTTTACAGGCGCGGCATATCGCCGGACATTTCGGCACAGATCATCATGAGCGCGTGATCAGCGCCGATGACTGGTGGGCGGGGTTTGATAGCTACGTCTATCATCATGACGAGCCAAATGCTAACGCCTCGGCAGTGTCGCTGATGCTGCTTTCGGAAACCACCGCGCAAGATGTGAAAGTAGTGCTGACAGGATTGGGCGGAGATGAACTTTTCGGAGGCTACGTAAATCATCATCGCTTACCGCGTATTCTTGAAAGTCAGCCTAACCCGCTGTCGAAGCTGGCGGCGGCAGGAATTGGCAAGTTAGAGCCACTGTACCCCACTTTCAAACGCTATCGCATCATTGGGGCGCTGCCGACGTATTTGCCGCCACTGCGCCATCGCTGGATGGAACAGGAAGACGGACTGCTGCGCTCGCAGTCTTTTGACGGCATGGTGTTCACGGATACGCTGCGGGGCAAATTGTATAATCCGGCGCTCAAACAAGCGTCAGAATTGGGCTACAAACGCCGCGCATTCGCGGAAATTGTGGCGCGAAGCCAACAACCTGACCCCGCCAACACGGCGCAGGCACTTGTTATCAATACATGGCTAACTGGCAACGCCCTGATGAACTGCGACAAGGTGACGATGGCGCACTCGCTGGAAGCCCGCGTTCCCTTTTTCGATCCGGCGCTGATGGATTTTGCTGCGGGGGTTCCACCAGAGATTCGCATGGTCAGCAATAAATACGTGCTGCGCGAGGCAATGCGTCCATTACTGCCAGCGTTCGCCTTAGAACGTCCCAAACAGCCTTTCAGCACGCCCATTCTGGAATGGTTTCGCACATCGCTTAGTCAACGTATACAGGAACGGCTGCTAGATTCGGGCGCGTTCATTCGCGAGCTGTTTGAGCCAGACATGCTGGAAAAATTGCTCCGCGATCATTTTGATAACCGTGCCCCGCAAGTAGAAATGGTATTCCGTCTGTTAACGCTTGAGACGTGGGCAAAGAGATTTTTGCGGCAGGAAACTGCCCAATAGCCACAAAACACAACGGGCTGCCTTTTTGGACAGCCCGCTGCACAAGGGGGAGAGATTTGGTTTTTCGCCGATCTGGCTTCTTGATTTCTATAATAACCGTTATAAGCTGAAACCTACTTTAGCGCCAGTTTAGCGGTTGATAAGCGAGTTCGAGCATCATCTACTCAGATATGCTGAAAGATCACCT
>CAZBPB010000097.1:0-10865 GCA_964493565.1 uncultured Pleurocapsa sp.
CATGGGCGGCGAATTCTTTGTCAGCGGCGAGCCGGCCCTCGGCAGCAGTTTCAGCTTTACCCTGCCCGTCTTGAAAACTTAATCGCGCGCTAACCAACACGTATCTAAATCACGTGAAGTTCCGCCACGCGGCGACTTCCGCAGCGCGTATGCTTACTTTTTTTGATACGGCATTCAATCAGGAGGTCGTTTTGAAACCATCTCTCGTGACGCCATCCAAACCCCCCGTTTCAGGGTGTCTGTTTACCTGATTTTTACTTTACTTATTACGTATTCTATGCTAAGGTAGTGTCTGATCGACCGCAGAAACCGGTTCAGAGAACTCTTTAGAGGCACAGCGCGCGCTGTGTCTTTTCTTATTGAATTGCGGTTTTCGCGCTTTTTTTGAAGGAGCGGCATAGAATGAGCCAGCCCAATTATCTCACTGCTGAGGGTCTCAAGGAACTTGAAAATCGCTTGAAATTCCTCAAAGAAACCCGTCGCCCCGAAGTTGCCGACCGTCTACGCGAGGCGCTGGACGAAGGCGGCGACCTCACCGAAAACGCGGAATATGAAGACGCTAAGAACGAACAGGCGTTTGTTGAAGGCGAAATTTTGCGCCTTGACGGTATTCTGACCAGCGCGCAAGTGATTGAAACGCCAAAAGGTAAAAAAGATGCCGTGTCTATTGGCACGTTTGTAACCGTCGTGGAACAGGGTACCACCACCAAGGAAATTTATCATCTGGTCGGCTCGGCAGAAGCCAACCCCGCCGATGGCAAAATCTCTATCGAGAGTCCGCTTGGCAAGGCGCTGGTTGGCGCTAAGGTGGGCGAAAAGGTGCGTATCAACGCGCCGGGTGGTGAGATCACCTTCACGATTAAAGCGATCAGCTAAAACTATCGCTCAAACCGTCAAGTTGAAGCCTCACCTCGTGTGGGGCTTTTTCTTTCGTTTATAATCGTGCGCGCATTATCGTGTTGCACTTCAGGAAAATGTAGGGGCGCAGCGTGCTGCGTCCGATTGCGACAATATACTTTCAATCTCGCAACAGGAGAGACCAGCGAATATGTGGCAGCCCAACCGTCTCGAACAGGAACGCCTTGATAAACTCAACGAGATCGAAACGCGCGGCTTTGAGGCCTACCCTGCGCGAATTCAACCTACCCACAGCGCGCAGAATGCAATTGCCGCCTACGAAGCCGCTGAACTGCTGGCTGAGGGTGGCGAGCCTGCCCCTGTTGAGATCACCGTTGCCGGGCGCATCCGCCGCATCAACGTCAAGGGCAAAGTCTCGTTCATGCACATCGAAGATCAAAGCGGCAGAATCCAGCTTTTCCTACGCATCAACGATATGGATGAAGCGGCCTATAAACTGGTTCAGGAACACTTAATTGACACCGATGATTTTGTGCAGGCTTCGGGCATCATGATGCGCACGAAGGCCGGCGAAATCAGCGTCCGCGTAAGCGATTTCAAACTGCTGGCAAAATCGCTTAGTCCCCTGCCCGTCGTCAAACAGCAAAAATTGGATGATGGAACGGTGCGCGAATTTGGCGAATTTAGCAACGTAGAAACTCGATACCGCCAGCGATATGCCGATCTTGCCGTCAATGCGGGTGTGCGTGATACCTTCGTCCAGCGCGCGCAAATCATCCGCGTCGTGCGTGAAGTTATGGACAGCGAAGGCCTGCTTGAAGTCGAAACCCCGATTCTACAGCCCGTATACGGTGGCGCGGCAGCCCGCCCGTTTATCACCCATCATAATCAGTTGAAACAGGATTTGTTCCTGCGCGTCAGCTTTGAACTGTACCTGAAACGCCTGCTGGTTGGCGGCTATCGCGGCGTGTATGAAATCGGGCGTGACTTCCGTAATGAGGGGGTCAGCTTCAAACATAACCCTGAATTTACCATGCTCGAATTTTATAAAGCCTATATTGACTACAACGGCGTGATGGAAATCACCGAACGTATGCTCGAAGCCGTCGCCATCGCCATTCACGGCAAGCCGGAAGCGCACTTCCGTGAGCATCTCATCAACTATGCCGCCCCATGGCCGCGCCTTACGATGCGCGACGCAATTCTCAAAGAAACCGGCATTGACTACATGGACTATCTGGATGCAGCTTCTCTGGAAGCCAGAATCCGCGCAATCGGTGGCAGCGTCGCCCCCGATCAGCCATGGGGCAAACTGGTTGAGCATCTGTTAGGTGAATACGTTGAGAAAAAGCTGATCCAGCCCACATTCATCATTGACTACCCGCGTGATATCTCTCCGTTCGCCAAAAAAGTGACTTACGACGATATGCACGTCGAGCGTTTTGAGTTCTATATCGCCGGTATGGAGATGGGCAACGCCTTCACCGAGCTAAACGACCCGCGCGATCAGGAAGCCCGTTTCCTCGATATGGCGCGCACCTTCCGCCCTGATGATGACGATGCCGCGCCCATAGATGAAGATTATCTACGCGCCATGCGCTACGGCATGCCCCCCAACGGTGGCTTTGGCATGGGCATTGACCGTCTGGTCATGCTCATTACCGACCAGCATTCCATCCGTGACGTGCTGCTCTACCCGCATCTACGCTCGCTCAAAGACGATGAAACCGAAGACTCTGCTTCCGCAGATGTCTAAACACCACAATATTCGTGAGGGCGAGCCGTCTTGCTCGCCCGCTTCTATTTTGCCGTCATCACCTGTTATTTCTGCTTCAGCAAGCCATCCGTCCTACAGCAGCCTTCAGGCTGTCATCTCTGGGTGGAGGGTTCGAGCCTCTGGCACGCTTCCAATTTCTCCACGCTGTTTGTGAAAAATCCCCGCATACAATACAAATAGCACAGCAAAATCATAAATAATTCCCCTTCCGAAAGTTGTAAGCGCGATTCGCCAATCGCCCTTCAACCGGAGATGAGGGCTTTAATGCCAATCCGCGCACCTGATCGGAGTGCCGAATGAGTTCCAATCAAGGGCTGCCTGCACCGGCAATCCTCGAAAGCATGAGTCATGGCGTGCTGGTCTTTGATCAAAGCAACCAGCTTGTGATGGAAAATCAGGCCGCCGCCGCCATCCTCGGCAGCGATCTCAAGATTATCCGCGCTGAAGGCTGGAAAGCCGCCTCTGCCCTGTTCAGCCCGCGCGGCAACAATCCTGATCAATCGCTGGATGCCGTCCGCGAGCGTGCCCTCTCTTACCGCAAGCCCGAACGATTTTTAGCTTCGCGCGCTGGAGATTTCCTAACCTGCTATGCCAGCCCGATTGATTTCGGCAGCGGACAGATCTACACCATGATCACCCTTGAAATGCCGGATTGGTCAGCCGTCACCGAACTGTTCGACAAATACCTTGCCGAAGTGCGCGATAATGTCGAAACCACACGCGGTCATGCTGACCTCATCCTCAACAGCCTCAAGCGCCCCAAACCCAACGAAAGCGTTGAGCAGCTTGGCCGCCGAATCAGTGGTTTTGCCCGGCTGATCCAGACGCACATGCACCGTCTTGGTCGCCTCACGCAGATGATGGAACGCATGGAGCGTATTCGCACCAATAACCTGAAGGAAAAATCGCTGGCAGAACGCAAGCGCCTCATCCTCCGCGACTTCATGGAAGACTTCATCGAAGGTTTGAGCGAAGAGCGCCTGCTTGACCCTGAAACCGAAGCCCATGATTACCGCAGTCGTATTCGCTTTGACATCCCCGCTGATATCGTGATCAATGCCTCGCCCGGACAGCTTTCCGTCGTATTGCGAGACATGCTGCGTAATGCTATCATGTACAGCATGATCGCCACGCCGATTACCATTTCGGCGCGTGCTGATGAATGGTTCGCGCAGATCAACATGGCAGATGAAGGCTATGGTATCCGCGCAACCGAGTCAGAACGCATCTTCGCCCCTTTTCAGCGCGCGCGGCAGCCGCAAATTATGGGTGAGTTCGGCTACGGTCTAAATTTATACCTGTGCAAGAACGAGGTAGAAGCTATGAATGGTCGTCTGTGGTTTGAAAGTGACGAAGGCGTTGGCACAACCTTTAGCCTGAAACTACCACTGTGGATAGACGAGTCCTCTTCTTCCTCTGATAACCAGTCTTCCCTGTCCTGAAACCAGACGGTGTAACCTGCGCGCCTCTCTCCGGTTTCGGGAGAGGCGCTTTTGTTTCTGTATCGCGTAGCATAGAAATGGATAGAGAGTAAGATAGGGACGTAATCCGTTAAGTCCATCTCCAATAATCTGATTTCGACATTGCACGTCTCGCCCTCCCTTCGCCGTGTGTGTACAGGGGAACGAGCGGTGAGGTTTAAAAGGCTCAAACCAGATGGCTGAATTTCTGCAATCGCTAACTCCTGAATTTTTCAACGCGGTGATCGTGGTGGTTATCATCATCGGCAGTATTTGGGCTGGAATCCGCCTGTATCAAGATTTCACCCGTCCTCTGCCTGATGAACCGCCCATGCCGCCGCCTCAAAAGGATGCCAGACCATGATTGATATCGTCCTGATTCGCGAGAAGCCCGATTGGGTCAAAGAACAGATCGCCAAACTCAATGAACCTGCCGCGTTTGAGCGGGTTGACACGATCATTGGGCTAGATCAACGCCGCCGCGCCTTGCTCGGTCAAGCTGAAACCATCCAATCAGCGCGTAATAAATTGAACAAATCAGTCGGCATGTTACGGGGCAGCAAGCAGCTTGATGATGCGCAAAAAAGCAAACTTGCCGCCGCCGCCGTACAGGCTATCAATGCTGGCGATTATGACCGTGCTGCCGCCGCGTTAAACAACGCGCTAGGGGAAACCCTGCCCGATGCCGAAGCCGGCGCGCTGGACGAACTCATGTCTGCGCTAGGCAGTCTCGGCAGCGCCGTTGAAACGCTGAACGAAGAGATCAAGATCGTTGAAGAACGCCTGAACGAGCAAATGCTCTGGCTGCCAAATCTGCCGCATGAAAGCGTGCCGGTGTTTGACAGTGAAGAACACAACATCGCCTGGCCTCCAGAAGGTGAACTCCGCGAGTTTGACTTCCGGCCGAAAGCCCATTGGGATCTTGGCCCTGCCCTGAACATTATTGATTTTGAACGCGGCGTCAAAATCACCGGAACGCGTGGCTATGTGCTGGTTGGCATGGGTGCCCGCTTGCAGCGCGCCTTGATCAGTTTCTTCCTTGACCGCGCCCGTGAAAAAGGTTTCACTGAACTGTATGTGCCTTATCTGATTAATGAAGAAATGATGTACGGCGCGGGGCAGTTCCCCAAGTTCCGCGATACCGTGTACTTTGACCCTGATGCCGATGTGTACATGCTTCCCACCGCCGAAGTCTCAATCACCAATCTGCATCGCGATGAAATTCTCGATGAAGCGCAGCTTCCGCTGTATTACGTCGCCCATACCCCCTGTTTCCGCCGTGAAAAGATCAGCGCCGGGCGAGATGTACGCGGCATCAAGCGTGTGCACCAGTTCGAAAAAGTCGAGATGTACAAGTTCACAGCGCCGGAAACCAGCTATGACGAACTCGAGGCGCTGGTAGAAGCCGCCAGTGATTTGCTCCGCGCCTTGCAATTGCCGTTCCGTCGTCTGGAAATTGTGACTGGCGATCTGGGATTCAGCGCCAGCAAGAAATATGATCTCGAAGTCTGGTCGCCCGGATGTGAAGAATGGTTGGAAGTCAGCAGTTGCAGCAATACCGAAGATTTTCAGGCGCGCCGCGCCAATGTGAAATATCGCGGCGCGGAAAGTAAGAAGACGCGGTATGTTCACACGCTTAACGGCAGCGGATTGGCCACCCCGCGCGTCGTGATCGCCATCCTTGAAAACTACCAGCAAGCCGATGGCAGCGTGATCGTACCCGAAGTCCTACGCCCCTATCTCGGCGCAGATGTCATCCCCGCGCCGTAATCGTACCTCTCCACGCCGCCCCTTTCCATGACCATAAAGAGGGGCGGCGTGGATTACTCTCGATACCTCACATTTGCCAGCGAGCACCGCGCCCACGCCCGCACAGACGAATTTTCATGCCGCAAATTTGCTTCCAGCACCCGCTTGCCCCGTTCGCCAAACTGCGCCGCCAGCCCCATTGAAGCAATATAGTTGATCTGCTCGTCCAACTTGCCGCTGCTGCAAATGTCAATCAATGTGTTCAATGCCGCCGTATCTGCCAGCGCGCACAGTGACCATACCGCGCTGTGCCGCATCTCCCACGCAGCATCCGTCGTCAAAGCGATCAACGCGCTAACCGCTTCCGCATCATGCAGCTTTCCTAGCGTAATCACCGCGCGCCAGCGGCTTTCCAGATCGCTGTTCCTGCTCATCGCGTTCTTTCTCAGCGCGGGTAAGTCATTTGCCCCGTCAGTCAGGTTTCTGACTTCATCGCGCAGCCGCCCTTGCAAATCCACATCCTGCGTCACTGCCAGAAATGCCGGTGGGTAATCGTTGTCAGCGGTCGTCATCTCGCATCCAGCCCTGTCACCTGTAAATCACGTAGGTTTCCATAAACCGCAGCGCCGTACGGTAAAACTGCTCAATCGTTTCCGGCTTCCGCCAGCCATGCCCTTCTCCGGAGTAAATATGATACTCGTAGGGAACGCCGCGCGCTTTCAAGACGTTCACAATCGCGTCACTTTGCGCCTGTGGCACCACGTTATCCTCGTCGCCCTGAAACAGAATCACAGGGTCAATGATTTTCTCCGCATGGAATAATGGTGAACGATCCCGGTATACGGCTGCCGCTTCCGGCAAGCTCCCCAGCAGCGTGAAACTGTACTGTGACTCGAATTTGAAATCAGCCTCGCTGACCAGCGTAAACTGGTTGCTGATTCCGTACATGCACACCCCCGCCGTCCAGAAACCGGGCATATCTACCAGCGATTGCAGCACTGTATAGCCCCCCGCGCTCCCGCCATAAATGATCCGCTTGTCAGGATCAACCAGCCCCTGCGCCGCTAAATATTCCGCGCCGGATGCCGCGTCCTTCACGTCCCACACGCCCCACGCCCCGCGATGCATGTCTTTGTATGCTTTGCCGTAGCCTGTCCCGCCCCGATGGTTCACGTACAGCATCGCATAGCCCCGGGTGGTGAAAAACTGCGCTTCAGAATGGTAGTCAGCCCGCACCTGTGAGGTCGGCCCGCCATGCACGAAAACGATCAACGGTGGCAAGCCTATCCCCTCAAACCGCGCGCTTGCCGGAGGATAAAACAACCCGTGAACCTCATCTCCGTCCGCATCTATCCATGTCATACCCTGCGCGTAAGACAGCGTATCCGGCCTCTGATTTTCCGTTGTACTGCGCCGCTGGATAGCCACGTCTCCGTTACCCGGATCAAATGTGATCACCCGCTCAGGCATCACGGAAGAAGAAGCCAGCAGCGCAATTGCGCCGCCCGGCACCAGGCTTAGCTGTCGAAGATGCGTATATCCTTCCAAAGCCCTAACCGGCACATTTTCGCGCCGGTTCACGTCAATTCGCCGCAGCGTGGTATGCGAATCTTCGCTCCGCAGCGCGTAGATTGTCTGGTCGTCGTACCACGCGTACATCCGCTGCCCTTGCCCCCACGGAGGCTGCCCGTACTCCGCCGCATCATCCGTAAGCTGTGTAATTTCACCGCTCGTCAAATCCAGCACGTAAATCTGCCACCAGCCAGCCTCGTCACTAACAAACGCCAGCTTTTGCCCGTTGGGCGAAAACTGCGGCTGCATACACGAAACATCATTTCCCCCGGCAATCGCCTTCAGCTCGCTAAACGATGCCGCGCCCGTTTCATCCCGTTTCACCTGTGCCAGCCACAGCCTCGTATCATCCCACGGCATCGCCGGAAAATCCCAACTGATGAAAGCGACTGCGCTGCCATCAACATTCCAAACAGGCTGCATCACAAAGTCGCTTTCACCAAACAGGCGGCGCGGCAGATGCTTCCCGGCAGAATCGACAATCAGTAGGCCATCAGCATCTTCGTAGGTATGCACATAAATTACATGCTGGCCATCCGGTGAAATTGCCGGGCTGGCTGCCGCGCCATATCCCGGCGTGATCGCCTTTGCCCCGCCGCCGTCCAGCGAACGCCTGAATAATCGCCCGTCTTTACCGGCGTAAATCACAAAGTCCTGTCCGGTTGCAAATTCACCTCCGCCATAACCCACTCTGGCGCGTATGCTTTCTTCCGGCTCGGTCATCTCCCGCTGGCTTTCGCCGGATGCTTTCATCACAAGCGTAGTTTGCCCGCCTCGGCTTTCTAGCCAGATCAGCGTATCGCCATCACTATTCCACATCACGTCAATAAAACGGTTGTTCGCCGCCAGCGACTTTGGCGAAATCGGGCTGTTCCACGTACCAAACGCGCGGCGCTGCTTATCAGTCAAGGTTCATCTCCTGAGTAGCTTGGTGCTGATCATTGATTGCGCATCATGATGTTCATGATTTTGACGAAGAATACCGCAAGGGGGCAAAAAGAAAACGCCCCGCAGCAGCGGGGCGTCTTAAAAGTGTGCGAGGCCAAAGAATTTTTCTTAAAGAGATATTTTTATTTGCCTCACACGGCAATCTATTACGCTGCGAAGTATAAACAGTGGAAATTTGATCGTCAAACTCGAATATTTGGGGGCCTACTTGCGCCAATATGAACTAACGATAGTGCATTGGTTCACAATAAGGCTGTGTGGCATTTTAACCGCAGATTAAACATTTAAGTCTTCTCAATAATTGATTTTTCGTAAACATACGGGCTTTACACAATCCTATCTCAATTATTTTTGCGTCCATCAGGGCAGCGAATATTGTACAGAATACACAAAGCGCATTTGCCGCCTATTATAGGTTCATACTGATGATGGAATTAGGCAGACTGTCCAGAAGCCATCTGCAGCGCAAGCCTGCCCAGATCGCTAATCGGCTCGTATTCGCTAGAGAGGATTTCCACAATCGTCCCTTGATCAGCCCAGTGGTAAAGCGCCTCTGCGTTGCCATTTTCTGACATAATGCAGCCGTAAGTATACGGGTTGCCAACGTTACCGCCGCCCAGATACGCCCCGTTCGGCAGCAGTACCGCCCCGTGGAATCCATTGACCAGCCCGGGCACCGCTTCGTATATGCCCATAAACCAGTACATCGTCCATGTGCCGCAGGAACTATCGCCGCACAATTCAATACTGCTGCCTTCTGCCTCTTCTTCGTGGCTCAAAATCTGATAGGTTCCCGGCGATGTCGGCGCGCGATCCATGCCCGATGAGATCAGCCAGTTGAAAACCAGATTACCGTTCTCAAACGCCCACATTTGCTGTGTTTCCAGATCAACCACAATTCGCTTGTTCGGTACCGGCTCAATCGGGATCATCGCATCCCGCGAAGGAACCACGATTTGCTCGCCCACCGTTAGCATTTGATCCCAGTCACGGTTCGGGTTTGCCTGCTGCAGCAGGAAGAACGAAACGCCATTCCGCCGCGCAATCCTGTAGCCGCTGTCGCCTGCCTCTACGGTATGCAAAGAATTGCGGTAGTGAATACGCAGATAAACTTCGGAACTACCCTGTTCAATCGCGCCGCGCACTTTGGAGATCGCGTCCATTGGCTCAAGGAAGCGAAGTGCGTTGGCTTCTTCCAACGACCGGGTTTGCTGATCCAGATACGCCGCAAACGGTGTTTCCCGCAATGAAAGGGTATCTTCACCCGCCTCAAGCCAGCCTGTAAATGTGTCTCGATCCGGCATCCACACCAGTGTTTCATTGGTGAACGGATCGTAGCCGTGAATGAAGAATGTGGAGCTGGCAAGCGCCTGCGCTTCGGAAAAATACGGTGATGGGTCAAGAATATCTGGCGTGGCGATGCTCATCTCAAGTGGAACTTCCCGCCGGTTGATCGCCTCTGGAAGTTCTTCTTGCAGCATTTCCAGCGTCAGCGCCACATCCAGAAAACGCCCATTTGCGCCCGGCAGCCCAACCAGACGATCGCCTTCCCAGCTGTAACCAGCGTTGTATGCAGCGAAATCAGTTTCTTCGCTCAGGTTTAGCAGAGCGTTCTGCGCGGTCAGAATATTGATTTCTGCCGATGGCATAATATTCAGGCCAAATGGGACGCCGCCCAGCCCTGAACCCCGCGCCGCATCAGCCATTTGCCGGGCATCAAGCTGTATTCCCAGTTCCGACGGGCTAATTTCCCATACCCTATCCTCGTCGGTCAGTCTTAGCAATACATCGTTGTCCCACGCTTGTTGCAACGCGGCGGATGCCTCATCCACCGTCATATCCGCTAGATTAACGCCCAGCGCCCATACATTCGGGAATATCCGGCTCTGCGTAAGGTGCAGCAGCAAATAAATCAGCACAACGCCGATCACGGCAGCGATAAGGCCAATGCCGATGCTTTTGCTGGAACGGATGCGCCAGAATGTATCGCGCCCAAGCACAGCAGTGCCGGCGATAATACCCGCAGCCATACCGGCGGCTTTCGCGCCAGAACGGGATTTTGGTTCGCGAACACGTTGGGAGTCCTGATGGTATGCTGTGGAAACCTCGCTCCGCTGCATCGTCGGGCGGGCATCTACAGGTGTACCCGTAGGCGGCGCGCTGGCCTTTGGGGTAGCCATTGGCGTTGCCATCTGTTTGCGCTGGCGTGCCTCAACACGTTCGCGTGTACGTCCTGTTTTCTTGCGATCAGGCTGATAGACTTCCATTTACGCCTAATCCCATCCCTATCCCGTTCACAAACCCAATGCTAACTATTGTACGCGATTTTTAGAGTTTTCTTACCAGTCAGCTTTGTAAGCCTAACGCGCATCAACCCGGTAATCGTCTCGTGGCGGCGAAAACGCGTCAATCACCATCGAATCTTCCAGCGCAATCACGCTGTGAACGATACCGCCGGGAATGGCATAGCTGTCTCCCGGATACAACGTTTTGACCACATC
>CAZBPB010000098.1:0-778 GCA_964493565.1 uncultured Pleurocapsa sp.
CTGCCTGTGGCGCATCCAGCACAGCAGGCGGTCTGGGTTACTTTTACTGTGAAACCTGCGGCAGCACGCTTCCAGCGGCTCAGCACATCTCACGCTATCCGGTTCCGCAAGCGGCGGCACTGTACGAGAAAAGCTCGGTGCGTTGCGTAAAATGCACTTCGGCAGCCGGTATCTATCAGGGAAAATGCCTGCGATGCGGGCAGGGGCAGTATTGATAGCTACGCTTGATCAAGGAACTTTAAACAATGGTCTTCAAACGTCCAGCCAAGAAACAGAATGAAGCCGACCTGCAAAGTTATGCCTCTACCGTAGCGCAGATTTTGCTAGGGATCGGGGTTGATCCGCAGCAGGCGGCGATGCCGGTACAGCAGGGCTATGGCTGGAATTTCAAGCGTGGCTCGGCGCTGGTAGAGATTTATATCGCCGTTCATGAAGGCGTTGGCTACTTGCAGGTGCTATCACCGTTGATTGAACTGCCGCAAGCGAATTTACTGCCATTGTACCGCCGCTTGCTGGAATTCAATTTGCAGATCACGGCAGCGGCATTGGGCATTCATAACGATGTGGTGTACGTGTTCCACGAGCGCCCGCTTGAGGGGATGGATACCAAAGAAGCAGGTGACATCATCAACATGATCGGCGGCTATGCTGACGATCTGGATGATAAATTAGTACAGGAATTTGGTGGGCGGCTGTACGGACGAATCTAACCGCGCTTATTCCTCCTGCAAGCCACATGCTAACCCAAACCGCCAACCCATCTTCGGTACTACGCGCC
>CAZBPB010000098.1:788-6606 GCA_964493565.1 uncultured Pleurocapsa sp.
TCTAGTCATCCAATCGTCCGCTTTGCCACATCACTTCGTACTGGTTAACCCAGTATTCGAACCAGTATTGCGATCCTTGACGGGGAATATCAATGTGCATACGGTTGTTGATCAGGTCACTGCGGTAGCCGTAAAACTCAACCGTAATCAGGCCGTTGGGGCGTTGGGCATCCAGAATTTGCATGCTGAAGCCGGGGTTGATGGTTAGAAAGCGATATTCAAAATTCGGCCAATTTAGTCTCCGCAGCCGCCCGATCACTGCGATTAAGTCACCTTCAAGATTAGCATCCGGCTCAAGCTGCTGGCTGAGATAAGCGAGGCTGTCTGGCGCTTCAGGGTCGAGCAGCAGAATACGTACCGAGCCTCCTTTATCCAATACTTGTTGCTTGAGATCGGCAAAATTCAGATTGATGCCCGTGGTGATCAAAATCCACACAGTTCTACGTCCGGCCACATAATCGGCGTAGCGCCCGAATGCCTGCCGGTTCTTCAAAATCGAGTCCAGATCTGCGGCTTCCTGTTTGGGCAGCGTGGTTTGGAATACCAGCAAACCGAGGATGAAGATGATCAGGCTAAGCTGGGTAGAAATCGGGATGACATCGGTGAAGATGTCCAGCACAATCATAAACAACGCCGCGATCACTGCTCCGTATTCGAGCAGGTTGCGACGTGAGCGAAAGTCACGGGCAATGCGCCGGAAGGTGTTGAACATGGCGTGGAACACGGACGACCTTAAGGGTACAAAAGGACAGTTCTGAGTGCTGAATACGAGCAAAAGAAAATTCTAACCACTATTACTCGGCACTCAGAACCTAGCACTCAGAACTAGCAATGTACCCTGTTATGTGCCCTTACGCTAGCGGGTGCGCGCGGGAATTGCTGCCTGAAACGTGTTGCATAAATCTGGTGTGGTGGCTGCATACAGGTAATACAGCGTTTCATTATTCACCACAAACGACCCGTTATTTGAGCAAATGGTTGGCGCTACAGATTGGCTGGATAGACCCTGTGCCTGTCCTAAGGCGCAGGGCAGGAAATTGTTCACGACGCGATCACCGTTGATCACTGCCATCGCTCCAAAATTCGGCGAACCGCCGTTCATAACAACCGCTGCGGCATCATTAGCGATATAGATACGTGCGGCTGCTGCCCCAACACCGTTATAGCACTGAATAAGTCCATCAACCGCGCCGATAGCTGCTGCCACGACAGGATTGCCGGTCAGAACAGATGCGCTGCCACCTACCGCGGAAAGCGCGTTGGTAATGCTGTTCGCTTCGGTAACGGTATATCCCGGCACACTCACTGGTATAAACTGCTGCGCTGCCGTCACATCAGATGAGGTATTTCCAGTAGTGGGCACAACACCGCCTGCCGCGCCGGCAACATCGCCAAGATTACAGGCAGCTAGCAGCACAACGCTCATCGCCAGGCTGCACAGAAATAATACACGTTTAGGCATTCTCTAGTCTCCTCAAGAATGGACAGTCCATAGTATAGAACACCTTTGAAGGCTGTGCGTGCGCGATTCAGCCGGATTGCCCCGATAAATGGGGGTTGCCAGCATAATTCTACAGAGCAGCGCCTAGCCCTTCACGTACGAAAGTTTCGCCGCGATTTTTCCTTCTCGAAAATGGAAAACGTCTACACCGCGCACATGTCCGCCAATATCGTCCCAGCGGTATATCCAGCGTACAAAACCCCGCGTTTCGCTGGTGAATGCTTCTTCAGCTTCAAACTCCGCGTTGGGATTCTCTTCAAAGAATTTAGCGAACGCCGCCCGCACTTCGGTCTGACCGTTGTAACGGACGCCATCTGGTGCCGGCGTTGTGTTCTCAAAGATACAATCGTCAGTCATCAAACCCATCACAACGTCTAGCGCCTGATCATTGAAGGCACCGTTGAACCGATCTAGCAGAGCAATGTTAGCAAGGCCTGCAGACTCCATCCCGTATTTCCTCTACAGTCTCGTCTGAGTGCTTATCTAATAGTATTTTTTTGAAGATTGTGTATATGGGTAATCAAGCGAATGATGCTCTTGCGATATTCACCTTCTGTGCGGCAGTCCAGCCACTGCACGCCGCGCAGGGTCAGCGGCACCACATAACGATCATCTCCTTTACAAAGGAGCGGCACAATTAGCGTGCCATACGCCTGGGCGGTCAGAATCTCTTTATTGGCAAATTCAGATTGAAGGGCGTTAGGGGTCAAAACCACCGCCACCACCAATGAGGTTTGGATGGCTTCCTCGATCGCTTTCACCCATGAAGAAGTGCCCGGCTTAAGCGATTCATCCGTCCATACCCGCAGCTCCGCAGCTCGCAGTTTAGCAGCTATGCGGCGCATGGTCGCGCCATCTTTATGGGCATAACTCATGAAAACATCGTGCGCCAGATTGATTTCAGATTCCAGTTCGGGATACGCTTTCTGTGGTTCTTCTAGCGTATCCTCAAAAGCATATCCCATCTGATAGGTTACGTGGTTCGTGCGGGTGCTGCCGGTTATGTTTACAGTGCTGTTGTTAATCTCGCCAATGTTGATGCTAGTGATTTCAGTGGATTGCGGCATGTACGCTGGTTCAGCAGGGCGTTCCCATGCCGGTTTTAACGGATGCAGCGCACGAAATAAGATTCGGTGCGCTGTGTAAAGCTCTGATGGCATATCGCCGGGAAGCAGTTCAGGTAGCATACTGGCAAGCAGGACTAGCTGGGTTTGATTAAGTGGTTCGCCATCATACAGGTCGCCATCTCCATAGCCTTCCAGCACACGCACCACTTGCTCGTAGGCTAGTTTGACCTTTGGCTCAGAGAATCTAAGAGCGGCTTCGTTAAGCTGCTCAATTGCATCCAGGGCGGCACATTCTTCATTCATAGGCTAGATAATAACACGTTTTCGGCTGGTCAAAATTTAAGAGTGCAGATTGTCGAAAGACGACATTTCGCCATAGGATATGAAATAAGCGAAATAGAGGCGGCGGGATGGATAACGGTTTATCGGCGGTCAGCAGCAATAGTTCAGAAGTAAAGCGTGTCTTGTGGATCACGCTGATTCTGAATTTGTTGGTTGCGTTCGGCAAAATCGCGGTCGGCTTTCTGACCGGCGCACTAGCCATCACTGCAGACGGTTTCCATTCACTGATGGACGGAACAGGTAACGTGATCGCGTTGATCACCAGCCACCTTGCGGCAAGACCGCCGGATGCAACCCACCCTTACGGTCATCGTCGTATTGAAACCATTGGCGCGCTGAGTATCGGTGTATTACTGCTAATCACTGCTTATGAAATTGTACGCGGTGCCATCGAACAACTGACCACCGGCGCAGCGGCGGATACCTCGGTGCTAGCGTTCGTCGTCATCGCGGCTACACTTCCAGTGAATCTATTTGTAGCTAATTATGAACGCCGCGTCGGAAAGCGCTTGAACTCTGAAATATTGCTCGCTGATGCCTCTAATACCACCGCCGATGTTTTCGTCACGCTGTCTGTACTCGGCAGTATGGTCTTGACCACACTGGGATTATCATGGGCAGATCCGGTTGTGGCGCTCATCATCGTCGCTTTAATCGCGCGCGCCGCGCTCAAAATTCTGCGTTCCACAGGCGACGTACTGACAGATCGCGCTCCGATTGAATCAGAAGCAATAACCTCTGTTGTATTACAGGTTCCGTCAGTCAACCATGTAGTACGCGCTCGTTCTCGTGGGCCATCCAATGAAATATTTGTGGATGTTGATATTGAAGTGCCGCCGGAAACTACAGCCAGTCATGCTGCTGCGATTGCCGATGCGATTCGCAGCAAGGTGCGCGAGCAATTTGAAGGTGTCCGTGAAGTCGAAGTCAGTTTTGAACCAGTACGCGGGGCAGAACCAGATTACACGCTAACAGCCCGCGCTCACGCAGATGCGTTGGGCATGTCCACTCATGCGGTACGCGTGGCTGGTGCTGGAAATAACAAGGTGCTGGAAATGCATGTTGAGGTTCCCGCCGGGCAAACACTGGCGCAAGCGCATGAACAGGTTACGGTTTTGGAAGACGAATTGCGACGGGAACTTCCTGATGTTAGCGAAATTATCACGCATATCGAACCTGCCGAACCTGGGACGCCAACATCTCTGGATAATACACACGAGACAAATCAGGTGAAGTCATCGGCCATCGCGCTGCTCAACCGACATTTTCCTGATGCCGGTTGGCATCACGAGCAGGTCACACCTGTAGCTGGAGGCTATGCATTTACTACACATGCTGCGCTGCCACCGGATATATCATTGGAAGACGCGCACAGGTTGGCTGACGAAGCCGAGCGCACACTGCGTGAAGCATTGCCAGAACTTCAGCGCGTGACCATTCACACCGAACCGGAAGAATCATAAATGTCCGTTGAGGCTGGCGGCAGGTTGTATCAAATCGTCACAAAACTCCACTATTCTGCCTCAACACAATTCACAGGCTAGACTGCTTTTATTTCTGCAGCGTCATTAAATCCGGTACTCTAATTAACGCAAGTTAAAGATAAGTGTCTAAAAAGAATGCTATTCCCCGCTCAAAAAGCTTAACCATAACAGAGGTCAGTATTATTTATTCACAGGGAATCGTCGAAATTAGCGATAATATTGTCCTTCTCATTCAGTGATTAAGGATCAACATGAACTGGCTGTATGAATTATTTCAGGTGCATAAACCGATTATCGCGATGTGTCATTTCAAAGCACTCCCCGGCGATCCCGGTTACGATATCGCAGGCGGGCTTGATGGAGTGATTGCTGCGGCGCGTCAGGATTTACAAGCACTGCAAAATGGCGGTGTAGATGCTGTGATGTTCTCGAACGAAGCCAGTTTGCCCTATCTGACAAAAGTGGAACCGATCACAACTGCGTGTATGGCGCGGGTGATTGCCGAACTGCATAGAGAAATCACAGTTCCTTTTGGTGTAAACGTCCTGTGGGATCCCACTGCTTCTATCGATCTTGCGGTTGCTACTGGAGCAGCTTTTGTACGTGAAATTTTTACCGGCGTGTATGCCAGCGATTTTGGGCTGTGGAATACGAACTGCGGTGAAGTTATCCGCCATCAACATCATGTTCACGGGCAGCATATCAAACTATTTTTCAACATCGTTCCAGAATCTGCGGTTTATCTGGCTGAACGGAATATTATCGAGATTGCTCGATCAACTGTGTTTGTAGCACAGCCAGACGCGCTTTGTGTATCCGGGTTAACCGCAGGGACAGAAGTGCCGTTTGAGACCTTGAAACAGGTTAAACAGGCCGTTCCAGACACAACTGTTTTTGCCAACACAGGTGTCAAAACCTCAAACGTCACTGAAATGCTTTCAGTGGCGGATGGTGCGCTGGTTGGTACTGCCTTTAAGCGCGAGGGCTATATCTGGAACGAGGTGGATGAACGGCGTGTGAGCGAGTTCATGCAATTAGTGCGTACTGCACGCTCAAATAACAACTAAGTTGCACCGCTCAACCCGATCTGATTTTCCAGATGCGCTCAATTCGCCTAATGCCAGCGGGTTAGTGGTGGGCTGCTCACTACCGCCTGCTGGCTCCTGCGAAATGGCAATGACTTGAAAAGCCTGTGGCGCATCGGGCAGATTGACGATCAACGAGCCGATGCCGCTTTCATCAATACGAAAAATACCGGCACTCACTGGCTGGCCATCTTCACCAATAAACCATAATTGGTAGGTTTGGTTTGCGGGTAATGCGGGCAAATTAGCCGTAGTGAGCAGCGCGGTTTGAGTATTGTCTTCCCAGAGCAGATTCGCCAGCACATTTTCTGAGCCAGTTTCAGTGCTGGCAAGGGTGGA
>CAZBPB010000098.1:6678-10860 GCA_964493565.1 uncultured Pleurocapsa sp.
CGGCGTAAATTCTCGGCGCTGGTAAGCGCAAAGACCTCTTCCTGCTCTGCGCGCAGCAGTTCAACTTCCGAGCGCGCGCTGTTCGATTGATTCACCCAGTATGCGTTGGAGATCACTAGCAGCACCAGTACCGCCGCCGCGGCAGCCCAGCCGAACCATGCCCGCGATTTCGGCTTAGATGGAACGACGCTTAATGCAGGCTGAACAGCAGAAGCCGGTGCTGGTTCTTGCGCGCTAATTTGCGCCATTAGCTTATTACGCAAAGCAGGTGGCGGCGTAACCTGCTGCGCTTTCCCCGCAAGCCCACTACTTAAACCGGCATAATCAGCCAGTTCGGATTGCGCTTCGGGGCATTCTTTGAGCAAATGCTGTGTTCGCGCCACCTCAGCAGCATCCAGCACACCGAGGGCATAAGCAGGCAGCAGATCGCGCAGTTCATCGCATGGCGATGGCTGTATTGAAGGCGTTGGAGGCGTGTGGTCGTTCATGTCTGCGATAACTGCTCTAAATTAGGTATCCATACTATAAATTCGTTTGCGCTGCCCCGAACAGATGATTTTTCACCGATTTTGCTCCTGAACCGCGCGCAACCACAGGCCACGTAAGGTTTGTAAGCCGCTGCGTATCCGGCTTTTGATCGTGCCCAATGGCTCATCCAGATGCGTGGCAATTTCGCTGTGGCTCATGCCCTGAAAAAAGGCAAGTTCCAGTACCTGAATTTGATCGGGAGGTAACTGGGCGATCAAACTTTGTACCAGTGCTGCATCAGCATCATGTATGCCCGCCTGCTCAACCAGCGCCACCATAGTTTCAATATCTAACGACACAGATGGAGTCTGGCGCTTTTCACGGCGTAAACGATCAATGGCGCTGTATCGTGCCAGCGTAAGCAGCCATGTACCTAATCTGGCACGAGACATATCCCAATTGGCGGCGCTGTTCCACAGCTTCATGAATGTATCCTGCGTGGCTTCTTCTGCCAGTGCGGCATCACGCAGGATGTATACAGTGAGTCCGTACACCTGACTGCTGTAACGGTCATAAAGCTCTGCCAATGCGGTTTGATCGCGTCGCAGCAGGCGCTCTATCAAACGAACTTCTTCGGGTGGGGTTTCAAACATCCGGACATCACCATGCTGCCGCGATCTTATCTGAGCCATAAGCCCGGATTCTGGCATCGCGGCAGAATGATCGAAGTCTATCATAAGTTGCACCGGCGGAAAAATTGAGCGGAAATTATGCTTGTAAGCCGCGCCGATTAAGACGCGTGCCGATGGCAGCCAGCAGAATACTCAAGGTGTAAAGCACCAGCAGCGGTATCACCACTAGAGCCATATTCACCGGATCAACGGTAGGCGTGATCAGCGCAGCAGCAATCAGCGCACCGATAATGGCGACGCGCCAGTTTTTAATCAGCGCTTGCGGCGTCACCATCCCTAGCATAGCAACGACGAAAAATACCAGCGGCGTTTCAAAGGCCACGCCCATCCAAAAGACCAGTGTGGTCACGAAGCTCAGGTACAAATCGGCTGTCCATTCCGGCTGGAACACGCTGGATTGAAAGCCTTCTAAAAAGCCAATTGCCGGCGGAATTAAGGCAAACCAGGCAAATAGCGTGCCTATCAAAAACAGCAGCATGATTGGTGGCAGCGAGAATAAGACAATACGTTTTTCCCGCGCAACCAGCCCCGGCAGCACAAACATCAACACTTGATAGGTGATCACCGGGGCAGCCAGAATACCACCGACCATCAGTGCTACTCTGAAATATGCCACCACACCGCTGGTTGGCCCCAGCACCACAAATTCGCGACCATACGGCTGTTGCAGATACATCATCAACGGTTCCCCGAATAGGATGCCGATCAGAGTTCCTACAACTAACGCGATTGCGCCGATGAACATACGTTTCCGCAGTTCCCCCAGATGCTCCATTATTCCCATGGGGGCGGGTTGAACAACGGGTTCAGAGATTGTTGGCAGTAGTGGCTGCCGTGTGATATTCGCCATCAGCAATCCTTTTCAGCTTTACCCGCATACCAGCGCCCGGGAGACGCATCTTACCCTAACTTGCTTTTTTCACTATCGTTTCAGTTTTCGCTTCTTCCACGTTCAACGTCGCGTTGATTTCGGTTTTGACAGCGCGCAGCGGTTCCTGCACAGGCTTTTGCAAGTTGGAAAACGCTCGCTGCATATCACGCTTAAGCGAATCGCGAGTTGGAATGTCTTTGGGGATAGTGATGTTCGCGCCAGAGGTATCCACTTCCTGCTGAAGCGCCGCAGCAGCTTCACGCCACCAACCCTGTAATTTGCCAGCATACTGCCCCAATGTATACGCCCAGCGAATCATGCGCTGCGGCCCGGCAATCACCAGCATCCCGATGAAAATGGCGATTAGTTCCGGCGTACCAATGCCCAGAATTTCCATATTCTTACGCCTTTACGAAACGCTGGTTGTCTGGGCTGTTTCATTAGTTTCAGGCTTTGGATCGGCGCTGGCGTTACTCATACCTTTGCGGAAATTTGCCACCGCGCTGCCCAGTTCACCGCCAATTTTCCCAACGCGACCGATGCCAAACAGCAGCACTACAATCGCCAGAATAATCAAAAGTTCCGTCGGTCCGAAATTCATGAGATTGTCTCCAACTGAAAATCAATGAATGAAAGATTGCAGGTGACGGGCTGCCGGAAAGACAGCCCATCGCAACGATAAACACCGGTTATTACATCGCGGCGTAAGGTGTGCCGGTCATGTAACCAATGGTCTCAGCTTCGGCGCGGATGGCAGCGACATCGTCGTCGGTTGGCGGGGCAACCGGCCCAACAAAGCCTTCGCCGGAGCCGTCCAGGAATGGCTGAAGCACCGGCACCGCATCAGAGACGTTGTTCAGGGTGTACTGGGCGTAACCAAGGTTATTGGGCAGCAGACCGGCAATCTGGCGAACCAATGCGCGGTGTTCGGCTTCTACACCGGCAATTTGCGCGGCAGTCACGGCAAATGGAGTTTCGCCCGCTTCAGAGAAAATGCGTGTTGCCGCCAGATAGGCAGCAACAAAGGCTGTTTCGGCAACTTCACTGATCTGAGCGAACAGGGCGGCATCGCTGAACAGCGTTTCCGGCACATAAAATTCGGTCACAACCGGTTCTGCGCCTAACGACATCAGCAGATCGTAGTGATCGCGCTCGGCAAGAAAACCACCCTTGAGGTAATTCACCTGTGCTTCTGCCAGACCAAGATCACCATTGATAGCCGCCAGGTAGTGTGTGGATGCGAATAGTTCGGCGGTTGCCGCCAGATTTAGTATGGTCTGAATGTCATCATTCTGGCCTTGCATATCCTGAGCGAATGCGCGGCTAATGCCAAACAATCCACTGGCGCTAGCAGCCGATGCTGCGGCCACCATCGTAGATCCCTTCAAGAACGAACGGCGAGATAAAGCGATCATTATTGTTCCTCTCTAAATAAACGTATGGACATTCGAGCAGGTCGCGCCGCATGTTTTGCCGGACGACCTATTCATACAAACTTTCGTTAGCGAGAGGGCAATTGGATTGAAATTCGTAAATAAGAATCAGATGAGTGCTTACTTTTAGGGGGAAATATAACGGGCGAGGGAATGCCCCGCCCGTACAACTTGCCGGATGGCTGGGTCTATTTCTTCAACTTACCTGTGTGGTTGTGGCTGCGGTTCGCCCATCGCGACTAACCTGGTCATGAAGTTGTGTTCCTGCTTCACACGCGGGTTGCCATAATAGCGTACGCGGCATATACCGGATACATCACGCGCGTCTAGTAATTCTTCAACCCACAATGTCAAATTGCTAGCGCCTGATACATCAATATGCGCTTGGCGAGTTTGTAATTGACCACCGTCATAATTGAGCGCACCCGAACAATCCAGCGTTTGCTGATCGGCGTGTCCGGCAATGGTCAAAGTTGTACTGCCGGATGCATCAACCTTCAGCTGACTGGTTTCTAAAGCACCGATCTCCAACAAAGCAGCGCCAGACGCAGCGCAGGCAAATTCCGGTGTATTCAACACCGGTATTCGCGCCGCTGTTGAGCCGGAGAGTGAAACTGCTTCCAGCATCTTACACCCGACAAAAAAATGAACCCGACGTCTGGAAAAGCTGCGCGCAAAACTATCTTCAAGGCGCAGATACAACGTACCATCCTCTACT
>CAZBPB010000099.1:0-10850 GCA_964493565.1 uncultured Pleurocapsa sp.
CGGGCCGGGGGCTGTGGCGCTTTACAACGCCGATGGTACCCCAATCACCGGACTGATAGGTTCAAGCGCGCCCGTAAGGGTGGAGTGGAGTCCTGTGCGTGATGCTGTGCTGGTCATGACCATAGAAAATGGCCTGCCACGCTATTTTGTTGCCGAAGTGAACGGGAACCTTCAAGAAATTACGCAGCAGGTTGCTGATGCGCTGGCAGTAGAATGGGTGACCAATACGCCGCAGGGCGCGGTGTTGTCAGAGACGTCCGTTCCGCCACCACCCACCGCTGCCTCATCGCCACAGGTATCCGGCTTTGCGCCGGGACAGTTGGTGCGTGTCGCATTTTCCGGGGGCTTAAATGTGCGTGATGCCCCTTCACTTAATGGCAATATTGTCGAAGGCCTGAATTACAATACCATGATTACGATCGTTGGCGGCCCGATAGAAGGCGATGGCCTGTTGTGGTATCTGGTACAAACGCCGTCAAACGTATCTGGTTTTGTTGCTGAAAGCCTCGACGGAGAATATTTCCTCAGTTCACAACCGTAGCAATCGGCATGGTGAATAAGCCATAGACGCTCGTGATGAGCCGGGCCGGCAAACAACTTTTGATTTTCGCCCGGGTACACCCTGAACGGATAAATCCCAAAAAATCAAAAGAGGCACAGCAAGAAATCTGTGCCTCTTTCGTAGGTTCCGGATTTTTAGCGCAGTGTCTGGAAATGTAGCGCCGGGAAAATGTAGCGAGGCGTTGCTGGAATTCCGACTGCCTCCTCAATCACAAGGTTGTACGAGGCGTAATTGCAGCTTTCTACATCTTCTTTATATTCGGCGTTGAACACCATCAGGTAAACCTCGCGGTAGGAGGTAGTATCGAAGAAGCCACCGCGATCCAGCGGAATAGCCTCTAATTTTTCATTACCTAGCACGCCTACAGCCCATACTTGTAACCTGTTGCTATTTCCGGCAACGCCTGCGAAATACACGCCCGTAGGCATGTTGAAGCGATAGTAATTTGCCCCTAGCTCCTGAATGCCTTCACCCGTAAACGTCCATGTGCCAGTCTCATCAATGGTGTTTTCCAACCACACCGTTGCGTTGAATAGCGGCGCGAGTTCGTAGTCTCGCGCTAGATTCTTCAGGCGATAGGCAGCCAATGTTTCAGGTAATGTCATACCGCGGTCTGCCAGCATTCGTTCCAGTGATTCCCATCCTTGATACTCGGCAACATATTCCCAGTAAGTCGGTACGATTTCTTCGCCAAATAGATCGGACAGCATTTGAATAAACGTCCAATCGCCATACTGAAGCTGACCATCACCGGGATCTGAAGTTGTGCCAAAGCAGATTTCGGGATACTGGTAGGCATATTCCACGTATCCCGTAGCATCCTGATCTTTACCGGCTGCGGCTGTTTCCATCCACGTTGCGGTTGATTCATACATCCAGTTATGAGTTTCGTTACCGTCATAACCGAATTGGATCGCGTGATTGAATTCATGCGCAAATGTCGTGCGCATCAATCCGGTCGGATCGCTGGTATCTGTATTGGCGTAATCGTTATCAATTACTAAATAACTGGTTGCTGCTGCCACTTCTACCCCGGATGTATTCGGGTTGTCACCTACGATGGTTTCCGGGCTGGTATAACCAAGCGCGCCTTCGCCTTCGCCGATCACATCTGTGATATATACGTCATAGCGGTCATTACCGCCCAATGCCTGATCTGAAGGTGGTACTGCCCATCCAAGCTGGTTGATTTCGATGTTGTAGAAGTCTTCAACAGCCTGCGCTACTTTACGAACATATTCGGCTGTTGCCGCATCGGCCCCGCTGGTCGTGTAGTGAATACGGAAATGTGGTGTATCCACCACCTGCTCAGAGCCGCTTAAGGTAACCCGGACAATGAGTTCCGATAACCGATCAAGGATATTCGGCGCGCCGATGGTCACTTCCAGCGAGTAGTTTCCGCTGCTGTCCCCTTCTGGATAACGCGTAACTTCCAATTCATAGGTGCCGGTTTGTGCAGCCACCGCGCCAAGTGCTGAATCGGTAATTACGCCGAGATCAAGATCATCATTCTCCGCAACCGTGTTCCCTGCTGGATCGCGCAGGATGAGATATGTGTCAAGCGTGCCACTGGTCGCTTCAACGACTGCCAGAATGGCTTGACCTTGAGTCAGTTGAAATTCGTAAAATCTGGATTCCTGAGAATTGCTGATATTTCCGGTAAAAGTTTGTGTGCCGGCCTGGGCGGCAACTGCTGCAACGCTGCTAAAGGAAATTCCGACGACGATGAGCAGAAGGCGACGATAAAAATTTGCCACGCGGGGTTTTCTCCAGGTGGATAAATAGGTCTAGTAGATTGTATGACGATTTTTGAATGACCGCTCTTGTAGCTGAAGCCAATCATAATCAAGATAGGTCGCTTCCGATAGATACATAGGGTTACAGTTGCTCAATCAAAGGCATAAATTGGCAAAAACTTCGCCTATTCGCTAGATTCAACATGCGTTGAACACCTGCAGCATTGGAGCGATTCGGCGATGTCTGAAATACAGCCTATTACTACAGTTCGTCCCGATCTTGATATACGCGAAGACGTGATCAGCATCATTGTCAAATATCCACCCCTTGCTGCTGATCGCTTTCATATTGATGTAGAGGTAGTGGACGGCGAAGTCATCTTAAAAGGGCATGCGGCGACGCCCATCAACCGCAATTACCTGATTGATTTTGCTGCAATGGTTGAGGGCGTAAAAAGTATTGATTCGCGTCAATTTTACGATGACGAATCTTTGCGTCTGGCGGCAGGCCGGCTGGTGGCGCGGGGGACGAACGTAAATGTTCGTTCGGGTATTGTGCTGCTTTCATGCTCCTCGTCTGAAAGCAATATTGATGCCGTTGCACAGTCAGTTGCCGCGCTGCCGGGTGTTATTAAGGTTGTGGTGACCGGGAACTAATAACGCCATTGTTCAATCACGCGCTGTCCAGCGGGTTTCAGCTTCCCCTGCGCGAAGATTGACCCACCGCGCCAATGTGAACAGCCAATCTGATAATCGGTTCAAATAGATAATGATGGCCGGGTTAACTGGCTCATCCGCTGCTAAGCTGACGGCTAGCCGTTCTGCACGGCGGCACACAGTCCGGGCAAGGTGAATAGTGGCGGCTGCGCGGGTGCCGCCCGGCAGGATGAAGTTTTTGAGCGGGGGTAATTCCAACGTCATCCGGTCAATTTCATTTTCCAACGGCTCAATCGTGCCTGTGGATAGCCGTTGCAACCATCCCGGCGATGAATCCATTGGCGTTGCCAGATCAGCCCCGATAACAAACAGCTCATTCTGGATGCGCTCAAGCCATTGTTGGGCTTCATCCGGCATGGTTTCCGACCGTGCCAATCCCAGTACCGAATTTAACTCGTCTGTTGTGCCATAAGCCTCTACACGTAAATGATCTTTACGAACTCGTCCCCCTGAAAACAGGCTGGTTTCGCCTTCATCGCCGGTGCGCGTATAAATTTTCATGAGCGTTCCTCTAGGCGGTTTTCGCCAGCGCGGCAATTAGCAAATCAAGAGCAAGTTCCGCGTCAATACGCCCGGTCTTCATGCGAACATCATAATCCTGAAGTGTCCGGTAAATTTGTTCCAGTTGCTGTATCGAAAATGCGCGTGACTGTACGGAAAGTTTTTCAGCAGCATAAGGGTGAATACCGATTGCCCCGGCGATAGCCGACGACGAGCGATCCCCGCCTCCGCTCAGGTGTTCCTTCACCAGCAGGAGCAGGCGAAATTGGCGCACGATCATCCCGAACAAAGCAATTGCATCTTCATCCTGTGCCAGCAGGCGGTGCGCCAGCGTTGCCGCTTCGCGGGAATTGCCCTGTGAAAGTGCGTCCGTCATCGCGAAGAGATTGGTTTCCGCAACATAAGGCGTTAACAGTATCACATCTTTTTCGCTGATCGGACGTTCGCCATTGGCGTAGGCTGCCAGCTTGGTTAATTCGCTGTCTGCCAGCCTTAAATCGCTGCCCGTGACTAATGAGAGTGCCCGCGCCGCTGCTGGCTCAATTTCTAGGTTTTGCGCTTTTGCATGTTTGATAATCCATTGGGTGCTGTCTTTCGGCGCGGCGAAGAAACGCACACCGTCTTTCGGCGCGGCCTTCAATACCTTGTTTGAGTCCGCTAGTTTGCTGTGTTCGACAAAGATCAGCCGCGTGGTAGGTGGGATCGAAGCCAGCGATCCAGCGATCTGATCGGTCATCTTTTTTGCGGTTTCTCCACCTCCTTTGCGGCTCAGATGCGCCAGCATCCCTTTCACCACAATCAGGCGGCTTTCTGCGAGAAACGGGAATGCAGCCGCTGCCCCTAAAATATCGGCGGGAGCGGCTTCCGTACCGTCAAATTCCGAGAAATTGAAATCAGCATTAGGTAAGCGACGAAAATCAGCTAAGATGCGATGCCAGAACTCATCAACGCTGTAGGCGTCGTCGCCATGCAAAATCAGAATGTTAGACATTTAGCTTGAGCGCGTATTAACCCGGTGGACGGTCATCATACCTTCGCGTAAAGGCATTTGCACTTCCTTCCGGGTGATATCAATCACTTCAAGATCTGCCGGGTCGCCATCTGTGGTGAAGTAGCGCTGTAGTGACGTGCCAAGCGGCTGCGAAAGCAGGATGGCCACCGATACGAAAGACATCACCAGCGGCAGGCGGTTCAACCAACCGGAGCGTCGCGCGCCGATCATACCGACCATAGCAGCGATACTTGCCATAAAACTCGTCGTTACCAGATTAGTGCCGCAGTTAGGGTGAATTGCCAGTGAACGTTCGCCGCGCTTCATTCGGCGTAGTGCCTCACCAACCGCGCTTTGTACCTGTTCGGTGGATACTTCGCCAAATAGCAAAAAACCATTACTATCGCTGCGTCCGGCCATGCTCAACGGCTTGATTCGCGAGGCAAGGACGGTGATTGTGGCATGTTCCAGACCATGATTCCGTCGCGTTCGCCGAATCACAGGTAGGTTCAAAATCGGATGTGCCTGTTCTGCAAATTGCTCAATCACAATGCTGCTCCTAAGGCTAGTGTGCTGCATTCAGACTTTAACATTTCACCGTGTTGCTTTCCAGCGGTGCGGGTTTTCGTTTCGCCTCCACCTGAATTGCAAAAATTGCATTTAAGCATATAACTGAGAGAGGTATTGCAGTATGATGAAGCCACTACATTTCAGCAGGAGATTGATATCATGCGGAAACTTTTAGGACTGGCACTAATTCTGGCGCTGCTGGTGCCATTCGCTGTGCAGGCGCAGGATTGCCCTGCTCAATTGGGTGCCGATGACTGCGCCCTGTTTCAATCCGGCGTAAGCGGGCTAGAAGCCATTCAATCTTTTACCGGCAATCTGGAACTTACATCGTCCACAAGCGCGATGGGCATGATTGATGTCTCTTTTACTGGAAGTGGAACCATTCGCGCATCGGTTGGCGCAGACGGCAATCTTGCTGCCGCTGAAGTGTATCTACCCGCCGCCAGCCTTGAAAACGGCGGTTTTATGGGCATGGGTGGCACAGCGCAGGAAAGCGCCATCGGCCTGATTTATGTAGACAATAGTTTTTATGTCGGCACCGGCGCTGCAAATACGCCGCTGGAATCGCTGACATGGCAAAGCACCCCCGGTGCCGTTCCGTTAGGCATCCGGCAGGGTTTTCCGACCAACTATTTCGCTAATGTTCCTTCAGTAAACGCCGCCTGGATACGTGAAGCCACGATCCCCATGCCTTCAGGGACGGAAGCAGTTGTATTTTCGGCTGCGACCACCGATCAAGCTGATGCCATGCAGGCTTTGGCCTTGTTGGGTGGCGCAATGACCGGCACCACTGGCAGTATAGATCCTTCAGCCGTCACCAGCGATATGCTCGGCGACATGAGCAGCATGTTTGAAGGGGTGACCGGAACTGCCGAAAATAGTGCACAACTGCTGGTCACATTGGATGGGCAGCCTGCCGGGTTTGGTATTTCGCAAACCGTCACTGCCGATTTGGCTAACATGTTCGGCGGGTTAACCGGCACTGACGGGCAGACAGGCACAGATCTTGGCGACCTCGATCTTGGCGGTTTGCTGGGCGATAGTGGTATGGGCTACAGTGTGGTCAACCAGTATATGGTGCAGTTTTCTAGCCTGAATCAGCCCGTTAGTATCGCCGCCCCGGCCGTTTCAACCCCGCTGGAATCGACATCTGCCTCGCTGTTGTCTGGTTTTGGCGCTGGTGGCTTGTTTGCGGTCATCAACTCCTATTTTTCACAGCAGGGATTACAAAATCTGGCCAGCGATCCTAATGCGCTGTTGGGTCAACTGGGCAATACAGGCGATTTAGGCAATTTGCTGGGCAATCTCACAACATCTGATGCCACACGGGTAGATCGCGGTGTCATCGAACCGGGCCAAACTATCAATGGAGCGCTGGAAGCGGGCACATCCGATACATACACCTTCACTGCCCCTGAAGGAACCGGCGTTGTGATTGCAATGAACGCTGATTTTGATACTTACCTTGAGCTTGAAAATGCCAACGGTGAGCAAATTGCTTACAACGATGACTTCGACGGTTTGAATTCTCAGATCTCAACATCTTTGCCGGGAGCAGGCCAGTACACCATCATCGCCCGCTCATTCGGGGATTTTTCGAATGGCCCGTATACCCTCTCACTGGAATTTGTGCAGGTAACGGTGGGCGGTGGTGATATAGCCTATGGTCAAACCGTAAATGCAACCCGCATACCTAATCAGGATGATAACTATACCTTCACCGGTAATGCAGGTGACGCCGTTGAAATTTTGTTGGTCAGCGATAATTACGACACCTATCTTGAGCTGCGCGGCCCCGATGGTGTGGTCGTGGCGCAGGATGATGATGGCGCCGGTAATCTCGACTCGCTGATCAGCACCACGCTGCCAGCATCTGGCGAATATACCATCGTAGCGCGCGCGTTTAGCGAAGGTGACTCGGGCGCATATACACTTACCCTAACAAGTAGTTCTGCCGCTCCTGCGCCAACGGTTCCGCCGGTCGGGCCAACATCAACGCCCACGCTTCCGCCGCTGCCCACCAAGCCGCCGACAGGCAGTGATACTACAGCGCCTACGTCGGTACCACCGACCTCAAGTGATGGTCAACTTCGCCAATGGGCAAGCAGCGCCGAAGCTACCTCCGAGTATTCATCGAACGGATGGGATGCCGGGCAAACCGTTGGTGAACCTGATTCTCCCGGCTGCGGTGATTACTCAACGGCGTGGGCTTCGTCACTGTCAACAGAGGTCGCCAGCCTGACGGTTATGTTTGATACGCCGGTAATTGCGACGGAAGTGAATATTCACCAAACATATACGCCCGGATCTATTGTCAGCATTGAACTGGTGCTCGAAAGCGAGGATACTGTCGAAGTGCCGGACAGCGCCGATCCTGTTGGCAATACTGAATGCCCCGGCATATTCACGGTAGACGTCTCCGGCGTAAGCGCCGAACCGGTGGTTGGCGTGATCATTCATTTGGATCAGACTATTGGCGGAGACTGGAACGAGATTGACGCTGTAGAATTAGTGGGCACAGCGTCCTAGGTAGTTTTTCCGATTATTACAGGTGGGTGAGTGCGTGGTGAATGCAGATGCAACTCTGGAGCAAGATTCAGCAGCATTATTTGCCATGCTTTTCTCTGTGGTGCTTGAAGGAGAAAAGCGACTGGCAGAGCATCTCACCACGCATGGCCTTACGGCTCCACAGTTCTATGTATTGAAGACCTTGGTTGAACAGGGCGGGCGAATGGGCATTGGCGAAATCGCTCGCCGTCATGGCTTAACCAACCCGACGATGACGGGGTTGGTGCAGCGCATGGAAGCCTTGAATCCACGGCTGGTACGCCGTGAAACTGACGTGACTGATCGCCGCGCGGTTGTCGTGGTACTAACGGAGGCTGGAAGTGAACGCTTTTTAGCCGTTCAAACCAGTTTGCTCGGTCAGCTTCGGGATGCGTTAGCGTTACTACCTGCTGATGAGCGTCAGCGCTTAATGCAAGAATTGCAGCATTACATGACGCTGCTGCTTGCGGCTGTGAGTGCGTGAGCTGTGTGATAAAATTCGAAAAGGACGACAGCGCTGTCGTCCTTTTTTATCCCTGTAACCGCCGTGCCAGCCAGCGTAAATCGCCGATCAATGCTTGCAAATTCACGCCCAGCGACATGATCAGCACCATCGGGATCAACCAGTTGAATACTTGCCCGAACTCGTAGAAATAAATGATCGAGGCCGAAAAATCGCCAGTGTTAAGATAACCATCCCATACATAGTAAAGCGGTAGATACAACCCCAGCGCCGTAACGACAAATGACAAAATCCCCGGAAGTCGCAGAATGTTCATCACCACGAAAGCAGCCGCAAACCCAACCCCCGCATAGATAATTACGTTCCACGGAACATTGGGATCGTTCAAGATAAGGTAGTTGTACGCGCCCCATGTGAGCGTCCCTAGCAGAAAACCGAACACGCCTGCCCACAAGGCTCGCGCCCACCATTTCCAGAAGCCGCGTAGTCGCTGCGGCAGTTCATCACTGACCACCACCGCCAGCCCGAGGAAGATGCCGAAGGTGAGGCCGGTGGAAACGGTGCGCCCCCATATCTCGCTGAGCAAAATTTGTGCACCCACTCCGGCGGAGAGGGAAAGATACACATACACGCCCATCGCCAGCACGCCAAAAATGACCGCTGCTACAAAGCGCCATACGGTGTGCAGTGGGTTATCGGTCAATCGCCGCCATGTGTTAGCCAGCCATGCATATAAGCGTGTGCCGCTGCCGGACGATGCAGGAAGACTGTTCGCTTCGTCACGAGCTAATGCTAATGCACGTAATGCACCGCGCGCGCCCATGTTCCGCCGCTGTGCAATCACCTGTACCGCAGCCTCGGATCGTAAACGGCCAATGGTACGCGCTGCCAGTTCCGAAACGCGGGTATCGGCGTCATCCAGCGCTTTTTGCGCCAGCAGCGCATCAATATCCATAGAGTAGGCAGCAGGTCGCCAGTCGCTCGATGACCACAACCCTAATCGCTCCCAGATTGGGATTTCGCGTTCTGGAAGTGGGGCGCGTGCTGCTAGCACTTTAATGGCCGCAAGTTCGGCTGCCGGGTTGGATTCCACTTGCATCGCCTGCGCCACAAGGCGCGGGATTTGTGGCGGCTCGGTATCCGAAATCTGGGTGAGATATTCAAGAGCACGAGTACGCGCTGGCGCGTTTTCACTGCGCAGCGCATGTAAAGCCGTCCATCGTCGGCTGTCTTCGTCTACCTGTGACCACCAGTAGCTTACTGCGTAGTCATATTCCAGCGCGCCGCGCAGCAGCATTTGCCGCCCGTTATCATCTAGTTCCAGCCCGTTTTCCGCGGCCTTCATGTAGTAGTCGGCGATCAGGATGTAATCAGTTACGCCTAACAGGAAACGCCCCTGACCGCGTTGGTAAGCCCTGCGGGCGCGATTATAGATATCCTCCGCTTCTTGTCGCGCCATCGCTTGCGGCGTTAGCGAGACTAATGGGACGGCTTCGGCGCTGGCTTCAGAACGCACGTCGGTCTTAGATACCAGCTTATCTACCGGCCCGCTGATCAAGTCATCAAGGTTGCGGGTATCGGGCGTGGATATTTTCGGAATTTCGCCAGTGCGTGAAACCAGATTGTCAACATCAAGCGGTTTTGTGGCACTGCCCGGTTTTGAGATCAGCCCATCCAGCGGGCCAGAGATCAGCGCATCCAGCGCCTTCGGGTCAATCTCGCCAGTTTTCGAGATCAGGCGGTCTATTGGCCCGCTGACCAGATCGTCCAGCGCCTCGGTAGAAGGCGTTGGGGCAGTGCCTCCTCTGCTATCAACGGGTCTCGAGATCAGCCCATCCAGCGGCCCGGAAATCACCGCGTCCAGCGGTAGGGTAGAGTAACCGCGCGTTTCACCGGTGGTGCCGGCAGGCACTCGCGTTGTGTCAAAACTGATCGGGGAACGGCTTCCCCCTAGCACCTGCTCTAAGGCGGTGAGTACCTCGCGCATAGATTCAGCGCGCTTTTCAATATCAACTTCGGTCGCCTGTCGCAGCACAATATTCAACGTTTGTGGCAGCCCCGGACGTAGTTCCGTAACATCTGGCATTGCGCCGCCGCTTTGCAACTGTTTGATCGCCAGCGGAACCGCCGCGTCAAACGGTAGCTGCCCGGTTAGCATGTGATAGACCATGATCGCGAAGCTGTAAACATCAGCGCGGTGATCCAGATGATCAGCCGTAAGCTGTTCGGGAGCCATGTATAGCAGCGTGCCACTGCCGGGGTTTTTTGCCCGCCCCTCAGGGTCGAGCATCGTCGCCAGCCCGAAATCTGCCAGATATGGACTCTGATAGCTATCCAGCAGAATGTTAGAAGGTTTCAAATCAAGGTGAATGACTTTGCTGGCGTGGGCATAATCCAGCGCCTGACCCACTGACCGCGCCACGCGCAGCATTTCGTCAACGGACAGCGGCCCCTTCTCGATCACGTCTTCCAGCGAGCCGCCAGAAACGTAGCGCATCACAATGAAAAGCTGTCCGGAGTAATCGCCAAATTCGTAGATAGGTAGGATATGGGGATGTTCCAGCGCGGCAATCGTTTGAGCTTCACGCTCGAACAGTTTGACCGGATCCATGTCCTGCGAAAGGTTGCGGGCAATGGTCTTTACAGCAACCGTGCGGGCAAGCCGCTGGTCACGTGCAGACCATACATCTGCCATACCCCCACGCCCAATATGCTCGATCACGCGGTAATGGCTAAACTCAACTCCAACATCCATCCAGGTTT
>CAZBPB010000100.1:0-6208 GCA_964493565.1 uncultured Pleurocapsa sp.
ACGAACACATCAAAACGGTTATCAACCGTGATTGTTCCTGTCACTGGCACATTTGGCGCAAGTTGAGGCGCCGTCGCCACTTCCGGTTGGAAGTTAATATCCTGCAGCCCGCGAATGATACCGCCCGGCCCCGGCGTAACCGTACCGTCAGCAGCAATATCGAAGCTGGTCAGGAAACGCTCGTTCTCAAGCGGTTGGGCAGTCGCATTATAGACAGTCTGTCCATCTTTCAGAATGTACAGGTTAAAGCTGACAGGCGTCACATCATCGCAATCGTTCTGGAACCAGACTTCAACCTCATAAGAACCGGCGCGCGGCGTTACAGTCGTTGGCCATGCGATATAAGAGTAAGGCGCGCCTTCTGCCTGCGTGCAGTTTACGTTGCCAAAGGCAAGCAGCTCGCCGCCGCTGGGGATAGAAGGCGAGTCATCGTACACCGCATCGCCAGCCGGATCACGCACTAGAAGTTGTAAGTCTGCATTAGTATTCCATACCAGCAGCACTTGCAGAGATCCGGGGGTAATGCTTTCCGTGAAGTCATCAGGCAAATCCAGATCGGCTGCCGTCAGGGCGATCTGAAACTCGCCTTCGGTTGCGCCGAGTGATTTTGCGTAGCGCGATACCACGAGATAGTAAGTTCCCGCATTCGGCAGTAACACATTACTAAGGCCAGAATTGGTGTTCCCCACAACCAGATCGTCATTCTCGCGATCAATATTCCCGCTGCTATCTAAGAGCGCAAGGTAGGTATCAAGGCTGCCAGAGATCGCCGTAACATCAATACCATAAAGGATGTCAGACGCGGCTTCAAAGCTGAATACCTGATACGGCTGTTCGTTGGTGATAATGCCAGTGAGTACATCATTCACGTTAATCGGGCGGGCAGCAGCCATCAGTTCTGCGGTTGATGCAGGCAGGCCGCTGGTTTGTTCGATCCCGCCTTCATTGTTCAGGCTGGCGGTACCGTCCGCTTCGATAGTGAAGCCAACAACGTACACATCTCCGGGATTGACTGTTGCTTCAATCGGGCCAAGAGGGGTACCGTCTACATTGATGTTCAGGGTGAACGATGCAGCGGCATCGTTGTTGCACGACTGCTGGAAGTAAACCAGCACTTCATAACTTCCAGTGGCAACTCCGCCGGGCGGCCAGCTTGCTGTTTCCGTAGCCGGATTTGTAGCGACAGCGCATCCCTGATTGATATTCGGAGATAGCGACCCGCCGCTGGCAACCTGCGGAGTGCGCCAGTACAACGATCCACCAACGGGATCGCGCACTTCAAGGTCAAAGTCATCGGTAGTCGCCCATTCAAGCGTCACCTGAACGCCAGAGGTCGTAACGACCTGCGTAACCGGCTCCAGCGATGATTCAGAGGTAGCGATAGGTTCTGTTGTTTCAGGGGCAGCCGTTGCTTCTGGCTGCTGCGTTGTTTCTGCTTCCCCGCTAAGAATATCTACAACGATAGTAAATTCTACGTCTACAGCAGAACTCGCATTACCAGCCTTAAGAACGGTGATGTAATAGGTTCCAGCTGCAGGAAGTTCCACGTTGCTCAGCACCAACTCGCCATCCACATCGGTGTCTACCGCCTGCGCTACCGGCTGGGCAGCAGCATCAGTGACCGTGATGATCAGCGGTACGCCCAATGCGTTAACAGTCGAGATAGCGACAGTTTCAGTTCCGGTAGTTTCGAAGGTATACACCTGCGTCACGCTGGTGAGATTTAGTGAGTCGGTTCGCGGTGTGCCAGCGACAAGCGCGCGCGAATCCTGCCCGGATGTAACGCCTGCAAAAATAGCTAGCCAAACAAAAACCATCAGCAGCCATAACGATTGCTGTCTCGATTTCATGGAGATAGTGCCTCCTGACTTGCGATGAACTGGGTATAAAGGTGCGGTTCTCTTGAGGTTAGTTTATCTGAAACGGCATTTCGACGCTATCAGCAAACCCAACGCTTCACCCACGCGCAGCAGGTAACATTAGCGACAATGTGAGCCTTATGGTTCTGGCGTTGAAGCGGTGCTAAGTTCCACAAAAGTAGTTGTGCCTTCAACCACATTAACTATCACCGAAACCCGCTGTCCACCAATATCAGCAACCACTTCATGCCGTCCCGTCGGCACATCACCAATCACGAAATTCTCCTGCCATTCGGGATCGGCATTCACATCTACACCACTGTTCTGATAGATATAGGTGGTCGTCGTATCCGCAACTTGGCCGGTTGCGCGGCTGCGCACGGTCACGTCTGCATCCATAATCAGGTCGCCATTTGCGTTGGTCACACGTCCGGCAATCGTGCCAGTACCAACATATGGCACCATCCACAGCGCCGGATTAACCGTATTGGCATAGTTTGGCACATCATTGCTGCCCGCCTGCCCTAAACGCACCTCAAAGTGAACGTGTGGGCCGGTGACGCGTCCTGTGTTACCAACCAGTCCAATTACATCACCAGATTCAACCCGCTGACCGGGCTGAACGTTTACCAGCGCCAGATGCGCATAAAGGGTAAATATCGGGCGACCATCGTAGCCAAAATCATGCTGAATGACGACGACGTTACCATAGCTGTAGGTATCCTGAAATGCGCCGCCGCTTGTACGTAAACCGTCTGCCGCCCAGACGACAGTACCGCTGCCGGCAGCGCGTACAGTTTCGCCAATCGGATTCGGCATATCAATACCCGCATGAATACGATAATTCTCGCCTTCCGGGCCATCTGAGCCGTACGGATAGTAGAACAGTCCCCGATTGTTGGCATTCGAATCAACCGGGCGCTGCATCCAGTAATGATCGCGTCCCAGCGGATCGCGCGAAAGCGGCGGGGGCTGCCAGCGCTGTGGCGGCTGTGTCACGTAGATTTGCGTAACCGGAATCACTGTCTCAACGGCTGGCGCAGTAGGCAGCGGCGGCGTGGGCGTTGCAGCAGTAAACGGCGTAACACCTGCTGCGTCAAACCCACTCAATGTTTGTGCCGGAAGCAGCGTTGCGGCGGTATCCAACGCGAGCGTGGGGGGTATGAACGGCGCGGTAGGAATGCCGATGGTCGGCAGCGGCGTACTATCGCTGCCAAAGCCCTGCTCTAATATCACTTGCCAGGCATTGATCTCGGTTGCAGCCTGAATCTGCGTTGGCACAATCACGCGCGCAGGAGCCTCGGGACGCGCGTTTTGCCAGATGATGACACCGAAAACAATAACGCCGATGACCACCACCGTGATCGCTGGGATGCCATTTCCACCCTGACGCATATGCTTGTCCGGCTAGCCTCCGCCTGGCGTTGGCTGAAGGTCTCCCTCAGGCGGCGCATCTATCGGAGCCGGCGTGGGCGGCGGTAGAACATCCAGAAATTGATAGAGTTACTATTTGCGCGCCAATCATCCCCTGCAGGCACTGACTGCCAGCCGTAATCGTCGGCAATCTGGGTGAAATCAATGTAATAGCCTTCTGGAAATGCCGCTTTTAACCGACCGCCCTGATCGTATGCCTGAACATCGCCTGCTGTGCGGCTGGCAAAATCCCAGGGCATATGCCGCAGCGGTTCGCCAAGCTGTCCATCCTGCGCGTCGTCGGCAACCCGCACGAACTGACGCCAGTAGGTATCTACGCCAAGATCTTCGCGTACAATTTCAACTGGTGGCGGGAAGCCAACAATCGAATTACGGGTGGTGCTAAAAGCGCGCCCTGTCATGTGCCAGTTACGCCGCTCAACGCCGGGTTCCGGCGGTCGTTCCAATGGCCAGAACGCATCATCCAGCCGTCCGAGATAATCCCAACCGGTCTGTGCCAGTGTAGACTCGCGCAGCGCCATGAACGAGTCGTTTACGCGGTCGCTTAATACCGCCTGATCAACCGTGACGCCAATATTGCTTAGGGCAAACGGCGGATCCTGGTTTAGCTCGCTCACCTGCTCAACGTATAACGCGTCCGTGACTGCCGGGGGACGGCTGCCAGCATTGATCAACGCTGCTGGAAGCGGGGTTGCCGTCCAGACTACGCCAGACGCGCCCTGAGGTACCGAAATAATTGATGTCATTGCGCCCGCGCCGCTGAATGGGCTGGCAATTATCTGATCCCCATCGCTTGAGCTGACGGTATACACCAGGCTGGAGCCATTCGGTGACCACGTCGGCGCATGCCCGAACGAAAGTACTTGCGGAAGGACAGCGGGGTCATCCACGGGCTTCACGAATATCTTTTCAAAACCTTCGTCAAAGGCGCTGTATGCCAGCAAATCGCCATCTGCGCCCGGATACCACGCGGGGTGATCTTCCTGACGATCCGGGGTATTGGTGACGTTCATCACCGTTTGATCATCAAGGTTAAAGACGTAAATATCCTGATTTCCGTCACGCCATGAGACAAAAGCGATACGGCGGCCATCTGGCGACCATGCCGGTGAAAAATCTGGCGCATCGGAATTTCCGGGCAGCCGGATTGGCGGTTCAGAACCATCTGAACGCATGATGTAAATATCGAGGTTGTTGCCCTGATAACTTTCATATACAAGGTACAGGCCATCTGGTGACCACGACGGACCCGCCTGAAATGAGAGGTCATAGGTCAAACGCGTCTGCGTTTCATCGTTCAGATCGTAGACGTACAGTTCCCAGTTTCCATCTTGATTTGAGGCAAAAGCGATCCGGCGATCATTCGGCGCAGGCGACCAGGCAGGATTGCGCTCATCGGCAGGGTCATTGGTCAGCCGTATCGGAGTGCGGCTGCCAACAGGAACAACCCAGATATCGGTTTGCCCTTTTTCACGCTGGGTATAGGCTAACGCCCCCAGTACATCCAGCACCTCCGGCAGCGGCGTAGCGGTTGGCACAGGCGTCGCCAATACCGCTGGAACCGGCGTATTCGGGTTCTGCTGATCTAGCTGTTCCGATGTGGGTGCAAACAGTTGATTTGCCGCGTTTCCGCTGCTAGCCACCTGCACCGCCCCATTTCGTGCGGGGTTGGTTGCCCAGAGAACAACCGCAATCAGCGCTGCCAACAATCCTACCGTCAGCAAACTGAGCATACGATTCTGGCGTTTTAGGGGGTCTTCAACAATAGTGGCGTCAATCTCAGCGCGGGCAGCCCGGCGCGCCATCGAGTTGGACATGGCAATACTGCTTTGTCCAAACATGCGCCGGAAAAGATTGACGATTGCCAGTAGAAACACTGCAATCAGACGAACAAACGGGCGCAGGATACGCCAGATCACCTGCCAGACAATCGAAATCCCGGCAAGAGTCTCGTCAATGACAAGACCTGCGGACTTGAGCAGGGTGACGCCGAAACGATCGGTGAGGCGGTAAGCCCTTACGAGCATAGGCTGTTTCTACAGGGTCATATATCGGATTCGCGCTGAATTGTAAACGCGAACTGTTTGGGCGGCAATCTTATTCGTAAAGCCAATTAATCTGATCACCTGATTGACGAGAAACTCACTTTGACATACGCTATCGAAATGAACATATCATTTTTATAACGTTCAACGAGGATGCCGCTCCATGCGCAAACTGCTTACACTCATTGCTGGGCTATTCGTTACCGCCTGTTTAATGGTCATACCCGCTGCGGCGCAGGACTCCGCGCAAATACATCTGGTTCAGCCCGGTGAAAATCTGTTTCACATCGCCGGCATTTATGGCACTGATGTGAATACGCTGGCACAGTTAAACGGCATCACTAACACCTGGCAAATATATGCTGGACAAACGCTGATTATCCCCCTGCCCGGTCAAACAGTTGCAGCGCCGGTTGAAGTTATACCCGTAGCAGTTGAAGTGCCTGTAGTAACCCAAACCCACATCGTGCGGCGGGGTGAATATCTGGCTTCCATTGCCCGGCAGTACGGTATTTCGGCAGAACAGCTTGCTTCATTGAATGGGATCACCAATCCAAACCTGATTTACGCGGGTCAGGAGTTGATTGTTTCCGGCAGCGCGCAGCCTATTCCGGCAGCTCAGGTTATCCCTGTAGAAGCTGCTCCCGTTGAAGTGATTCAACCGGTCATCACCACCGAGACGCGCCATCTCGTGCGTCCGGGTGAATATCTCTCTCAAATTGCTGCTCAGTATGGGGTAAGCTGGCTGACGATTGCCCAGGCAAACGGCATCTACGACCCGAATACCGTTTTTGCCGGAATGGAACTGATCATCCCCGGCTCGACCGGTGGAACGGCAGTCTACGAAGCGATGGTTATTCCACCCGCCGC
>CAZBPB010000100.1:6218-8033 GCA_964493565.1 uncultured Pleurocapsa sp.
CCCGGCTGCGGTTACTTCGGGGCGTTCCATTCTTGTGGATTTAAGCGATCAGCGCATTTACGCCTATGAGAACGGCGTGCTGGTGCGCAATGTGCTGGTTTCAACCGGCCTACCTGCTACCCCCACAGTGCTCGGAAGTTACACCGTTCAACGCAAACTCGTATATGAAACGATGGCCGGCCCCGGTTATTACCTGCCAGATGTCCCCTACACCATGTATTTCTTTCAAGGATATGCCATTCACGGAACATACTGGCACAGTAACTTTGGTACACCTATGAGCCATGGCTGCGTCAACCTTCCCACGCCAGAGGCCGAATGGTTCTACAATTGGGCGGATTACGGCACACCGATCAATGTTCAAGTGTAAGTGACCAGAGTTAGAGAATACTAACCTGAACGAAATAAAACAGAGCGCACCATGCGCTCTGTTTTATTTATCATGCTTTCGTTACTCGCCTATTTCGCCAGCGAACCATCCAACCCTAGTTCAACCGCGTGTTCCTGCATGGCTTTAAGTACCAACGGAACATGAAACTCCCATAGATCAACCCCTAGCGACTCTGCGCCACTTTCAACGTCTTCGCGATTAACGCCACGCGCAAAGGCTTTATCTTTCCACTTCTTGCGAATGGACGACACTTCAACATCAGCCACATTTTTTGACGGGCGCACGAGCGCCGCAGCAGTGATCAAGCCTGTAAGTTCATCAACGGCAAACAGAGTTCTATCTCGCAACGTTGTACGATCATCAGCTGCCAGAGGGCCATGGCTGAGTATGGTGCGAATATCCTCTTCGCTCAGCCCGCGTTCGCGAAGAATCGGCGCGCCATCTATCGGGTGCTGCTCAAGCGTGGGATGAATTTCCCAGTCAAAATCGTGAAGTAATCCGACCAATCCCCAGTTCTCCGGGTCTTGACCGTAGTAGTCGGCATAAGCGCGCATCGCGAACTCTACTGAAAGCATATGCTTTCTTAAGCTGTCGGACTGCACAAATTCACAAACAATATCCCATGCTTGATTACGATCCATTTCTGATGACCTTTTGAGATTTTATATGCTAAATCAACCGGCTTGAAACACATCAACGCTGATGGTCAACGGTTCGCCGATGGGAATTAAGCCCGGGGTCAGCAGCTCCCATACACCGCTAGCGATACCGCTGCGGGAAGGTGTGCGCCCCCGGAATAGAATCGTCACTTCGTCGCCTACATTGACGCGCTGGCGAATATAGAAATAGGGTGGCGTAGCGTTCAGGCTTTCTCCGCTAACGAACACCAGAGAGGTATTGCGTTCCCACGGGCAGGTGCCCGTATTTTGCAGGATAATTTCGCGCTCATAAATGCTGTTGGCAGCAGCAAATTCGCCGTCCGCCGGGTCTTGCGCAATAACCCGGTAATCATAATCGCAGGCTGCAACCGTTGCCGTCTGGAAATCGAAAAACAGCGTTGATTGCAAAAGCGTGAGCGTAATATCCAGCGTAGGCGTTAAGGTGATCGTCGGCGTTTCCGTCGGCGTAAAGGTTTCGGTCGGGGTGTAAGTCTCTGTAAACGTTGGCGTCTCCGAAGGCGTCAATGTCTCAGTTGGTGTATCTGATGGGGTAAGCGTTGGTGTCAAAGACGGCGTTTCGGTTGGCGTATAGCTTTCTGAAGGCGTCAGCGTTGGCGTTAGGGTTGGCGTCTCAGTAGGGGTATCGGTCGCCGTCTGGCTCGGTGTTTCCGTCAAAGTTGGCGTATCTGTAGGCGCAACTGTTGGCATTTCCTGCGTTGGCGTATAGGTGAATGTCGGTGATGGAGCCGCAAATAATACACTTAG
>CAZBPB010000100.1:8044-10818 GCA_964493565.1 uncultured Pleurocapsa sp.
ACGCCACCGATCAGAATGATACCGACGAGCAGCCACAGCCATCCAAAGCGCCGTTTGCGCGGTGGCGCGCCGTGTGCAGCCGGATTTGCGCGCCCGCCCACCTGAACATTTGTGGGCGGGTCGTCAATCGCTTCTAATTCTCGTGTGTCATCATTTTCTGGCGCAGTCACCTTTGGCGAACGCGTCGCAATCGGGCGTGGTTCGCTGAGCGGTTGGCCTTCTTCAGCGCGGGCAAGGTCTAAAATTAGTTCTTCGGCGGTCTGATAGCGATCATCCGGTTCTTTCGCCATCAGGCGGTTGATTATGACTTCAACTTCTTCTGGCAGATCGGGGCTGTAAGAACGCGCCGAAGGGATTGGCTCGTTGAGATGTTTCAAGATGACTGAGAGCGGGGTTTCGCCATCATAAGGCAGCCTGCCAGTGGTCATCTGGAACAGGATTACCCCTAGCGAATACAGATCAGAGCGTTCATCCCCTGCATCTCCCAACCCCTGCTCTGGCGCCATATACGCGGGGGTGCCCACCATGCCGCCGCTGGCAGTAAACTGCACGCCTTTGACGATCTTGGCAATGCCAAAGTCGGTGAGCACAACCCGATTGCCGTGATCCAGCATCAGGTTGGCAGGCTTCACATCACGATGAATCATGCCTTGCGAGTGGGCATAGGAAAGGGCGCTTGCCGCTTCACGGGTAATACGAAGCGATTCGCGCACTGGCATCAATTCGCCGTTATCAGCCAGATCAGACATTAAGTCTTTTAGAGTTGGCCCTTCGACCAGCTCCATGACCATATAATACGTTTCGCTGTCCGGCTCCATTTCGAAGTCGTATACCTGCACGATATGGTTATGTTTCAATCGCGCAATGTTGCGGGCTTCTTTTTCAAACCGGCCCTTGAATTCGGGGTCATCTGCGAGGAACGCATGCAGAGCTTTGATAGCGACAAAACGCTCTAAGCTGGGCTGGTATGCGCGGTAAACTTCCGCCATGCCTCCCCTGCCGAGTCGTGCCACAATCTCATATTTGCCTAAACGTCGTGTTCCCACCGTAGCAATATCGCCTTGCCGCGTACAGGCAAATTAGCCGGAGTATACTGAAAAAGTTTATTTTCTCAAACTTTATCGTGAAGAGTATAGAGTAATGGGATATGAGTTACAACCAATATAAGCCGATACTGGCACCACATGCCAGCGGGATTTCTTAATCTTAACCTTTTAGCGCAAAATCCGCGCTGCAAGGGCAGTTCAGAATGCCCTTGCAGCGTCATTGTATGTTAGCCTGCGGCGGCAATACCTTGAATACCGCCTTCGGTCATCTTGCGGGCATCCAATGCCTGCTCAACTTCTTCCGGCTGCATCAGTCCTTTTTCGACCACAATTTCCTTGATGCTGCGATTTTCCGCCAGTGACTGCTTGGCAACTGCCGCGCCATTCTGATATCCAATAATCGGATTCAACGCCGTCACCAGAATAGGGTTGCGCGCCAGCCAGCCTTCGGCCCGCTCCTTGTTAGCAACCAGACCCTTGGCACAGCGTTCGTTGAAGGCATTCACCGAGCCAATCATAACCTGCATCATTTCAAACAGGTTATGGGCAATGATCGGCATCATCACGTTCAACTCAAGCTGACCGGCCTGCCCTGCCAGTAAAACAGTGGTGTCACAGCCAATAACGTGGAACATCGCCATGTCGAGCATTTCTGCCAGCACCGGGTTCACCTTACCGGGCATAATCGAAGAGCCGGGCTGTACCGGTGGACAGGTAATCTCTGCGAGGCCAGTGGTGGGGCCGCTGGAAAGCAAGCGCACATCATTAGCGATACGGATCAAGTCCTGAGCAGTTGCACGTACCGCGCCGGAGAAGAACACTGCATCGGCATGGGACTGCATAGACTCAAACAGGTCGTCCGAGGTGTGCAGTTCCAGACCAGAAAGTTTGCTCAGGGTTTGCACCATACGGGCATGATACTCTGTATGGGCATTCAGTCCGGTGCCGTTAGCTGTACCCCCGATGCCCAAACGGCGCAGGGTGCTAGCAGCAAATTCGATCTTTTCAACACCACGCCTCAGCGCGGTTGACCACGCTTTCACTTCTTGTCCCAGCCGGATCGGTACCGCGTCCTGCAAATGAGTACGACCACTTTTGACAATGTCATCCCATTCCTCTGCCTTAGCGTCAAAAGTATCCGCCAGCGCCGTAAGCGATTGCGTCAGTTCAGCCAGTCGCCACAGCACACCCAACCGAATCGCAGTGGGTATGGTGTCGTTGGTGCTCTGCGCCATATTCACGTGATCATTAGGGTTAACAGGCTTCTTAGGATCGTCTATCTTATAGCCAAGAATCTGGTTTGCGCGGTTGGCGATCACCTCGTTGGTATTCATGTTGTGGCTGGTGCCCGCGCCGGCCTGAAACGGGTCAACCACAAACTGGTCTCGCCACTGGCCTTCCAGTATTTCGTCGGCAGCCTTGATGATGGCATTGGCAACATCTGCTGGCATCAAGCCAAGATCACGGTTCACTTCTGCCGCCGCCCTCTTGATCAATACCTGCGACCACACAAAAGCCGGCCACGGTTTCAACCCGCTGATAGGGAAATTATCGACCGCGCGCTGGGTTTGTGCGCCCCACAACGCGCCGGCTGGTACATTTACTTCGCCGAGAGAGTCCTTCTCGGTGCGAAACTCCGCCATAAAAATTTCTCCCAGAACTTAACGAAAACAGGCGCTACGATTGTAGCGCCTGTGTATGGCTGTGAGAATGATGGGTCACGAAAGT
>CAZBPB010000101.1:0-7647 GCA_964493565.1 uncultured Pleurocapsa sp.
CTTTTCAGTGACGTTGTATTTTCGTGATACTCCGCCGCCAGATTTATTTCCTGATCAGCCCCGATTGACAAAAAAGATTATCCCGTTTGCGCGCGCGTGGACACATGCCCGTTTTGCTGCCGAACTGATGCGTGAGCGGTTCGATCTGGTATGGGTACCCGCCCACACGCTGCCGTTTGCTTTTACAGGACGGGCGGCAGTTACCGTACACGATCTTGGTTATAAGTATTTTCCGGAGGCGCATCCCCCGCGCCAGCGTGCCTATCTTGATATGACGACACGTTACAGCGCCAGCCGCGCGGGTATCGTGCTGGCAGATAGCCGGGCAACGGCGAATGACTTAAACGCATTTTACAATACGCCAATGGACAAGATTCGCGTGGTGTATCCCGGTGTAGATGTGCCAGCGGTGGACGATCTGGCAACTGTTCGCGCGAAATATTGCCTGCCAGAACGCTATTTTCTTTTTCTAGGTACGCTTCAGCCGCGCAAAAATATCGAGCGGCTGGTGCAGGCGTTTTCGTTAGTCAAGCGCCAGCACCCAGAAAGCGATATGGCGCTGGTACTAGCAGGCGCGCAGGGCTGGCTGTTTGACCCACAGTGGATCGAAGGTGTCGAAAATGTGATCATTACCGGTTATGTGAACGATGCCGACAAAGGAGCTTTATATTCCGGGGCATTGGCGCTGCTGCTCCCATCGCTCTATGAAGGATTCGGCTTCCCTGTACTGGAAGCGATGGGTTGTGGAACACCGGTCATTTGCAGCGATACCTCCAGCCTGCCAGAGCTAGCGGGAGACGCTGCATTGCTGATAAATCCATTGGAAGTTGAGGCAATTGCATCGGCGATGGTAAGGGTGATTGAAGATCAGCCGCTTCGTGAAGGGATGATCGCCAGAGGTTACAGGCGTGTTCAGCAGTTCACATGGGATGCGGCGGCACAATCGGCACTGGATGCGCTGATTCAGGGGATGGCATGAGCGCGAAACGGATTTTAGCTGTGCAGATTGCCGATCTTGGCGATCTGGTGCTAACCACCCCCGCGCTAGCCGCACTGCGGGAAACCTTGCCGGATGCGCATATCACCCTGCTAACCACGCCCCACGCTGCGCGGTTAGTTGAAGGCGGAACGCTGGTAGATGAGATCATCTCGCTGCGCCGCGATTCTGGTATTCAGCAGATTGGCGCGCTGGCAAAACTATTCACACGTCTGCGCGACGGTAAATACGACACCACGATCTTCTTTCACCATTTCACCACCCGCGCGGGGGCTTTGAAATTCAATGCCATCGCCAAGGCCGCAGCCAGTAAAACGCGCATCGGCTTGCAGAATGGACGCGCTCCGTTTTTGACTAATAGTATCCCGGATGGCGGTTTCGGCACACTGCATAATGCCGGGTACTGGCTAAAGCTGGTGGAACTGCTGGGCGCTAATCCGACGCCAAGACCGGCGCAGGTGGTCGTTAGCGAGGCTGATCGAGCCTGGGTACAGCAGCAGATTGGCGAAGCACATCCATTAGTGGTCATTCATACGGGCGGCGGTGGTGACAGTTACGCGCGGCGCTGGTTTCCTGAACGATTCGCTGAGGTGGCGAATCGCCTGCATTATGAGCGCGGCGCAAGCATTTTGCTGGTAGGTGGGCAGGGCGATAATACTGCCGAAGCCGCCGCCAGTTTACAGATACCATTTCTTGATCTCTCCGGGAAAACTACGCTGCCTCAGCTTTCGGCGGTGCTTGAACGTGCCGATCTGTTCATCGGTGCTGAAAGCGGGGTGATGCACCTTGCGGCTGCGGCTGGCGCGCCATTGGTGGCAATCTTTGGGCCGGGGAATGCCGCAGCATGGGGGCCATGGACGCCGGAATCGCCCTCGGTCATTGTTCGCAGCGCGCCGGAATGTTCGCCGTGCAGCTATATTGACCATACGACCGGGCAGCGAGAAGGCTGCGTGGCTAGAACCTGTATTGCCATGGTTGAGTCGGGGCGGGTATATGCGGCTGCGTTGGAGCTGCTGGATGGACGTGTTCCTGAAGGCTTGCCAGATTACGCAAGCCATCGCCCGATTGTGCGGCAGGCTGTTACGCTCATATCTATTCTCAGTTTGCCCGTTAGCCCGGTGACTTATGAGACATGGCTGAAGCTGATCAGTGAATGGGTGGAAGAATCGCCGCGCAGCTTGCATCACGTTTGTACCATCAATCCCGAATTTATCATGATTGCGCAGAACGATATCAATTTTGCCAGCATTTTGCGCCGCGCCAGCCTGACGGTGCCCGATGGCGTTGGTCTGTTATGGGCAGCAAAACGCCTGAAAACTCCACTGCCAGAGCGCGTTACCGGCTCGGATGGTGTGCCTATTATTGCGGGGCGCGCCGCTAAAGAAGGCTGGCGCTTGTTCTTGCTCGGCGCTGGCGAAGGCGTCGCACAAAAGACGGCTGAAATTTTGCAGGAACGGCATCCCGGTTTACAGATTGCGGGAGTGTACGGCGGCAGCCCGCGTGCTGAAGAAGAAGCGGGCATTGTCGAACGGATAAATGCTAGCAGCGCGGATATTCTGTTTGTCGCCTATGGCGCGCCGGAGCAGGACAAGTGGATCGCGCGCAACGCCCCACGCTTGAACGTAGCAATGGCGATGGGCGTTGGTGGATCGTTTGATTTCATCGCCGGCATCGTACCCCGCGCGCCGGAAATGTTGCAGCGGTTCGGGTTAGAATGGTTGTATCGGCTAGTTATTCAACCCTGGCGGATTAAGCGTATGATGCGGCTTCCCCACTTTGTATGGTTAGTGCTTCGTCGCGGAGCGAAATAGATGGCGATTAGTCCTGAAACCTTGATCTCGTGGTTGCAGCACTTTTCGGCGCAGCAGGTGATTGTCGTGGGTGATGTAATCCTCGATGAATACCTGATTGGTAAGGCTACTCGTATGAGCCGTGAAGCGCCGGTACCGGTATTGGAATTTGAAAGCCGTCGTGAAATTCCCGGCGGCGCGGCAAACCCCGCCGTAAATATCGCGGCGTTAGGCGCTCAGGCCATACAGGTGGGCATGATAGGCGCAGATCGGGAAGGTACGGCGCTTCGGGAAGCGCTTGAAGCGCGCGGTGTGGATACGTCGTCTGTGTACGTCAATTCCAAACAGGAAACAACGGTTAAAACTCGCGTAATGGCGCACATGGGACTGCGCTTTCCGCAGCAGGTGGCGCGGCTGGATCGTCTGCCACGAGAACCCTTGAGCATAGAAGCAGAAACGCAAATTGCCGAGGCCATTGCATCCCGTGTGCCGGCAGCCAGTGCGGTGCTTTTTTCAGATTATCAGCTTGGTTTGAACGCGCCTGCGATCATCCGCGCCAGCGAAAATGCGATACTGAGAGTTGCAGATACACAGGGCAACTTCGACAAATACGCTGGTTTCGATGCGCTGAAATGCAATGCCGTTGAAGCGCAAACTTATCTGCGTCGTGATCTGGAAAACGACACGGATTTTGCCGAGGCCGCGCGCGAATTATTTACCATGTTTGGATTGAAACGCTGTATGGCGATCACACGTGGGGCTTTAGGGGCAACGCTGGCAACGGCTGAAGAAACGCTGCTATGCCCGGCTCCCGCTACCTCTGAAGTGTATGATACTGTGGGCGCGGGAGATACCTCGGTGGCGGTAATGACTCTGGCGCTGGCATCCGGCGCAAACCCGGAAGCGGCGGTCATGCTCGCCAATATTGCCAGCGGGCTTGTGGTTCAGCGGGTCGGTAACTACGCGCCTAATATGAGCGAACTAATCACAGCAATTCGCGGCGAAGCAGGCGGTAAGCATTAACGCCATTTGAGAATCCATCAGAACGATAAGCCGCAATTTGCTTTAATCCAGTCGCATTAACCAGATCGCTGATTTCGGCATCATCAGCATAATGGCAGTACCGCAATGCTGATTCATGTTTTCCCCAGCTCAACAGATAGTCCCCTGCTTCAACCTGCCAATCTTCGGGCATTGGCCTGATGTGCTTGCGAAAGCGTTCGTACTCGTAAAAGCGCCAGCAGGCGAAAGCCAGCAGCCCGTTAGCGCGAACACGTTTTGACAGCGCGTTCATGAATGCCAGTCGCCGCGCTTTGCCGGGAATGTGATGAAGCACGCCGAAGAGCGCAACACAATCGGCGTCAACTTCGGGCAGAGGGTTCGCCACGATGTCTTGCTGAATAAATGTCACATGCAAGCGTTCATATCGAGCGCAGTTTTCCCGCGCTCGTTCCAGCAAATAGGCGCTGCTATCCACGCCATAATACTGAATCGGCGAATTTCCCGGTAACGCTTCAGCAAGAAAAACTGCAAAGCGTCCGTTGCCGCAGCCAACATCCAGCACTGTAAGCGGCGCTGAAATATGCGGCAAAACAGGCTGCCAGCCGCGCCACGCTTGACCGCGAGTGGAGTCGAAAGATTCACCAACCTGTACATAGAAGGCTTGATTCAGGCGGTTAAGCGCATCTGCGGTAAAATCGTTCATCATAATGGTTCAGTGATATTTACCTGAAAGGTTGTGCGTTGCAGTTTGCGATCAATTATTCGCCGCAGGCAGCAGCACTTTTGCAACAGGGCGTGATACAGATAGACCGTTTCAAGTGCCCGAACTGGGATTGGCTGATCGCTGAAGCCATCCAGATTGCGCCAGTATATGTCCACTTTGATTTGAGAGTGGGCGATGGTTCGATTGTACACCGTGACTGGGGGGAGATTGTCCGCCAGATCGCTTTGACTGGCACGCCTTATCTAAATTTGCATCCAGAAGTGCGTTTTCGCGATTACGGTTGGCAGCGCGGTCATCTCACTGCCGGTCAAATTGAGCGGGTAATTGAGCAGGTTGTGCGCGATATCGCGATCGCGGTTCACCGGGTGGGTGCGGAACGAGTAATTCTGGAAAATGTGCCGTATCGTGGTGATTCTGTACGCAAGCCTAAAGATCGCACAATTGGCGTGACCAGCGAACCGGATATATTCCGGCGAGTTGTACAGGCAACGGGCATTAACTTCTTACTTGATCTATCCCACGCGGCACTCACTGCTGAAACCCTGGGAACAACTGCTGAATCTTATGTGCAATCGCTGCCACTGGAACGCCTGCGTGAATTGCATATTACAGGTATTCGCATGGTGAACCAGCAAAAACGCGATCATCTGGCGATGACAGATGAAGATTGGGCGCGCTTTCACTGGTTTCTAGATGAGGTTAAACAGGGGAAGGCTGCATCTCCATGGGTTGTCGCCTTTGAGTATGGTGGCATTGGCGAAAAGTTTGCATGGCGAAGCGATCCTGAAGTGATTGCTCACGACGTTCCCCTTTTATATCAAACTGTAAAATGCGCTGGAAATTGAACAACGCTGGCCTTAAATCCGTAATTACAATCATCGCTTCAAGCACAGGTGAATGATGCGCGAAATGATTGCCACCCGGGGTGGTCAAACCTTTCTGATCGTCTGGGTCACACAGATGATTTCTTTGATTGGCTCGCAGTTGACTTCATTCGGGCTGGGCATTTGGGTATATGAGCGCACCGGGTCGGCAACTGACTTCGCTTTGATTTCGGTAGCGGCGTTTCTTCCCGGCATTTTGCTAGCACCCATCGCCGGCGCCATTGTTGACCGCTATGACCGCCGCATCGTGATGTTGATAAGCGACGCAGTGGCAGGCGTAAGCACGGCGCTGCTGGCAGTATTACTATTCACCGGTGGTTTACAAATCTGGCATATTTATCTGGCGGCGCTAATCAGTTCTTCAGCAAGCGCGTTCCAGTACCCGGCTTATTCCGCTGCAATCACGCTGCTCATTCCAAAGTCACAGTACGGACGCGCGGCGGGCATGGGCAGCTTTGCCGAAGGCGTATCCCGTTTCATTGGGCCTGCCCTGGCGGGTGTGCTTGTGACGGCAAGCGGGCTGCATACACTGATCGCTGTTGATTTGCTCACATTCGTGTTTGCATCCATAACGCTGCTGCTGGTGCGTTTCCCCGCACTGCCGGAAAAAGTAGTTTCTGAACTTCAAAAGCGTTCATTGTGGAAAGAATCGCTGGATGGCTGGCGCTATCTTAGAGATCGGCGCGGGTTGCTGGGTATTTTGCTGTTTTTTACCTTCATTAATTTCACTGCTGCGTTCGCCAATGTGCTAACTACTCCGATGGTGCTGAACTTTGGCACGCCTGAAGACCTGGGACTGATTGTTTCAGCAGCCGGCGTCGGAATTGTCATCGGCAGTATCCTGATGAGCATCTGGGGTGGCCCGAAGCAAAAGCTGATCGCTATCCTTGGATTCGGGGTGATGCAGGGGCTTTCGATGATTGTCTTTGGTTTCCGCGAAAGCATACTACTGCTTTTATTATCCCGATTTCTACTGCTCATCGGCAACCCGATTGTGAATGGCTCGATGGCTGTTTTGCTGCAGCGAAAGGTTGCCCCGGAGATGCAGGGTAGGGTGTTTTCAACGACCCGCATGCTGGCATGGGGATCAATTCCAATTGCGCTGGCGCTTTCCGGCCCGGTTGCAGATGGAATTTTTGAACCGGCTATGATGGCAAATGGCGCGCTGGCGGGCACGGTGGGCCAGATCATTGGCATCGGGACGGGCAGGGGAATGGCGTTGATGTTCATCATCTTTGGAACATTAACTTTGATCGGCACAGGCATCGCTTATTTGTACCCACCAGTCAGGCGTGTTGAGAAAGAACTGCCAGATTATGACGAGCCGCGTGACATTGACCAGACCCCGCCAGTGATTGAAATAGCAGCACCGCGGAAAACCAGCGAAGAATCACTATTACCTGCCGCAACGTGAGACAGCCGCTTAGGTTGCGGCAGGACAAGCCTGCTCAGCATTTTTTTGAGCCAACTGGCTTATGAGAGGGCAGACACTCAAGCAATGCCGAAATATAACGCCGGGTTTTCTTCCTGATCTACCTGTTTCAGGTTAGTTACTTCCAGATGACCGTGTTCGTACAGATATTCCACATGCGCGCCCGCTTCTTCCAGTGCCAGAAGTGAGTCGTAGCCCTGTTTATCCGGATAGATCGCCTGTACCACTTCGCTAATGGTACAAGGTTGGCCTGCCGCTTTGATCGCGTCCGTTACACGGTTCAGTTTGCGATCATGGCTGGCGCGAATTTCGGCGATACGGGCGTAGACATCCTCAATCGGGTCTTCGTGACCGCCCAGTGTCAATTCGATGCCGGGAACATGGGCAATATGCTTCAAGGCGTCGAAATAGTGCCCTAAACCTGTGTAGTGGGTAATGCTTTCCGGCGATTGATGCGGCGTTGTCTTTGAGAGTATATGATCTGCGCTGAGCAGAATATTATCAATCAGAATACACACCTGTCCGGGGCAGTGACCGGCAGTGTGGTAGAACGTCATGCCGTCAATATCGCGATTATCGTGCAGCGAAAAATCAACTTTGATCGAACGGAAGGATCGCTTGGCGAAGCCATACATTTCCATCAGGCCATTGCGGAACTGCGGGTCAACCCCGGCGCGTTCCAGATAGACGCGCAAATCTTTAGTAGCGACAATCACCCGTTCTTCATAAGACTCCAGCACGCGACGATCCAACCGGTGTATACCCACGCTTGCGCCGGTCAGTTCATGAATGAAGCCCAATCCGCCAAAATGGTCAAT
>CAZBPB010000101.1:7667-10742 GCA_964493565.1 uncultured Pleurocapsa sp.
GTCGCTTAGCAGGAAAGGCACATTGAATCGTTCAGAGATTTGATTCAGCCCATTCAACAAATCGTCGTTGCTAGAACCCAGCCCGGAGCCAGTATCAACGAGCGTCGGCTGATCAATGCCAAGAATTAGATAGCAATAAGCGCCGAATCCGGGAAATGCTTCTACAGGAATCCGGTAAATCTGGATGCCGGAACTTGTCAAAAATCGATCTGGAGAGGAAGAAGTTGTCATAAGCTCACTATTTAATTTACAGAGCAGCGCAATGGGTAGACGAAAGCATGGTTGTAACCTCCTTGTTCACAACCCCGCGGCATTCGAAGCGATGCGTATTTCACCAGCGTTGGATTGAGGAAGCTCGATCATGCCGGAAATGTTGCTGAGCATAAAATCAGCGTCTTCCAACTTCAAGATGATGTATATATTCTGCGGAACGTGCAGTGTAAAAGTGGCGCTGGCTATGCCGCCAACTACAGCACGGCGCAGGGCAACAAAGTATACGCCGGCATCGTCCTGTTCAGACGCGACCCGCCACGCAAATGGCGCCTGCAGCGCGGCGTCAATTTCAACTATATTCCCATCCGTTCTTTGCAATCGTGCTGTTCCACCTGCGATATGCACGTAAAGGGTCATAGACGAAGTTACCATAAAGCGGTATTGCACCGATTTATGGGCGATATCGGCTACTGTAGAGGCGGCGCTAACGACTTGCGTTAAGGAATTTAGGCGCTGCATACACTAAATCTTTCCATTATCATAGAAACTGTAGTGATACTATACCGCGTAATGTGTGTATAACATCCTTGGTCGGAAACAAAACAAAAGTGAGTAACATGCAAGCTGAACAGCCCGAATCGAATGCTGTACGTTTTCAGGATGCTACCAAACCGCTCGCCGAAACCCTGATCGACGTGGCTGATAGCTTACCCGAAGAGAATATCACTGTGCGTTATCTGCTCGCGGCAATTGGCGAGCAGGGTATTTTGCTATTGTGCATTATCATGGTGCTGCCGTTTATGACGCCGCTGGCAATCCCCGGCGTAAGCACTGTATTTGGCCTGATCATTATGTTGGTCGGCATCGGCGTGATTTTCAACCGCTTGCCCTGGCTGCCGGGGTTTGTGCTGGATCGCCCGATTCCAAGTAAGTCGCTGGCAGCTATCTTGCGGCGTGGCTCCGGGCTGGTCAAGAAAATTGAGCGCTTTTTACGCCCACGTATCCCTGCATTAACGCATCGGGGTACGATCAACCGCATCAACGGAATTGCGCTGCTGTGGGCTGGCTTCGTGCTGATCATGCCATTTCCGATCATTCCATTTTCAAACTTCTTCCCCGGGCTGGCAATTTTGTTTCTGGCAATCGGTATGCTTACCCGCGACGGCGTTTTTGTGTTGATCGGCTACATTCTGACGGTGGTGGCGACGGTGTATCTGTTTGGTATCGTGATTGCGGCGGTGCTTGGTGGCGCGGAACTAGCGTCCATGCTGCGCGAACCTACGGCAACGCCTATGCCAACGCCGTCTATGCTTTTCCCGTTTTTCTTCCGTTAAACCGCAGCTAATTCTGCCGTGATAATCTTGTAGGGACACGTACTAGCGTGTCCTTTTTTTGCTTGCCGCGATTTTACTCTGCCAACTTTTTCTGAATTATCGTTGTCCCTTCGCTTAATCCGGCGATCCATTGGTGCAATGCGTTCACTGCCAGATGGATGCCCTGTGTCGGGCGAGGGTGACCGATGGTTGAAAGTTGAATGGTGTACTCATTGGCTGCGCGCCCATGTGGCGTGAGTAAGAGCGCGGCGTGTTGATCAATTGTGGGTTCAGAAGCATGAATCTCAAAGAGAAGGCCATTACGCCCGCGATATACCTCGCCAAAGCCAACATAAATTTCGCCTTCGTGAGCGTCAAAAGGTTTGAAGGCAGCGCGAATCTCGTCAGGCGCAAGCGGTGACTGAAACACAATATGAGGCATGGCTAACTCTCTTATGACCGGAATATCGGGCGCGGGTACGTCGTTGCGCTGATAGGCAAAATACATGCAGCTGCGGCCTTCTGACCGGGCTTTGGCTTCGTATTTGGTGACTACGCGATCTGGCAAAGAATCTGCCCAGCGCTTTTGCAGAGCATTGCTGACCTGCGGTGTAGCTTCTAATAACTCGCTGGACATTTCCGCGTATCCCACAATGTCGGTTGCTACATAAAGCATTGCGCCCGGTTTCATGCGGCTGACAATGGCATCCAGCGTGTCGCGCTGCATTAAACGGCGATGACCGTGATCGCGCTTGAACCATGGATCAGGAAAATTGATCACCACCTGCGAAAATGTAGCGGGTTCAAACAGGTGGTTTAGCGCAGTTTCGGCGCGGCTGTGAATCACGCGAAGGTTATCAAATTCTTCCCTGATGATCATGTGTTCGGCTTTTAGCAGGCACTGATTCGAAATTTCCAGCCCGATCACGTTTGCCTCGGGATGTAGGCGGGCGAGATGCCGCAGAAAAGTGCCTGTGCCGAAGCCGATTTCAAGGATAAGTGGGCGTTCGATGCTGAAAATCTCAGCCCAATTCAAAGGCCATGGAAGCGATAGCGCGTTCAGCTTTTGCAGGTCATTATCAGCGGCCTGCCGTTGGCGGGTGGCGTTGTAATTCAATATCTAGTAACCACCTGTATAGCCATCAGAGCGCAGCAGTTCCAGAGTTTGCTGCTCCAATTCCCAGATATCCATCGCCTGTCGCTGCTTGAGCATCTGTCGTAAACGGGCATAATCTGATCCCGATTCTTTCGCCCATTCCTGGGCAAAGCGTCCGTTGCGGATGTCGTTTAGCGTCAGTTCCATAGTGCGTTCCATCTTTAGATCGTTGTAGCGGTCAAAGCGGCTGAGCATACCAAACTGAGCCACCAGCGAATTGAGCTGGAGCGCGTTCATCATACCCTGCTGTGAAACCTGGCGCAGATAATCCGAAGTTTCGCCGGAAAGATATAGTTCAGTGAACACGGCCTCCGGCGGGTAGCCTGCTTCAATGAGCAGCCTTGCCGCCAGAATCACCGCCGAATGAAACATGGGTAATATGGCCTGCTGAAC
>CAZBPB010000102.1:0-10710 GCA_964493565.1 uncultured Pleurocapsa sp.
AAGTTTGGGGAACAGCGAGTGCTATTAACGCTGGCGACGCGCTCTTCTCTATCGCCTACTCCGCGCTAGAGAGGTTGAAAGACCAGCCAATCCCCTCTGAAATTGTGCTGGAAGCGTGGTCAATCTTTAACCGAACTAACCTTGAACTCACCCGCGGACAGCATCTGGATATTCAATTTGAAACCCGTCAAACTGTCAGTGTTGACGACTACCTTTCGATGATTACGGGAAAATCAGCAGCACTGGTCGCGGCAAGCGCGCAGTTGGGAGCATTGATCGGGGCGTGTAACTCGGATATGGCCGCTTGCTTTGCAGATTTCGGGCTAAATCTTGGCCTCGCCTTCCAAATCCGTGACGACATCCTCGGCATCTGGGGGGATCCAGTCGTCACCGGAAAATCAGCCGCAAGCGATATTGCCTCACGAAAAAAGTCACTGCCGGTTCTGATCGGACTGCAGCGCAGCGAGGAGCTAGTAGGGTTATATACGAGAGAACACTTTACACAGAATGATGTAGCAGCAGCACTGAATCTGCTTAACCAGTTTGACGCTCGTTCTGCCGCCGAAGAAGCCGAAGCCATCTATTTCCAGAAATCAGTTGCGGCGCTGGATGAAACTGATCTGGATAATCCAGCGATACGCCAGCTAAGAATGATGGCACAGGGATTGGTCGGACGAGACTACTAATTCAGACTCAGACCAGTTCCCGGAACACAATATTGCTGAGCAGTTTGCCGCGTTCAGTCAGCTTGACGCGTTCAGCATCAATCTCAACCAGCCCGGCGTTCGCAGCTTTCTCAAGCGCGATCTGATGAAAAGTCACGAGATCTTCACCAAAACGATCTGCGAACTCACGCCGCTGGATTCCTACATCAATCAGGCGCAGCCCCATAATCAACGTTTCCGATATTTCGGTATCGCGGTCAACCTGCGAAAATGACTCGACTGCTGGTGACCATGGGTATGGTTCTTCCCGTAAGTCTAGTTCAGCAGACATAGCCTTAATATATCGCTGTGGAGATAATATTGTGGCATACCGAAAACCACCAGCATACCCATGCGCGCCGGGGCCAACCCCGACGTAAGAATAGTTATTCCAGTATTGAAGATTGTGGCGGCATGCTTTACCGGGTAATGCCCAGTTGCTAATCTCATACTGAGTGTAGCCCTGCTTTGCAAGCCGCTGACAGGCTAGCTCATACATATCGGCAGCAAGATCATCATCCGGCTCAGGCAGTTGGCCACGCATCACCCACGTTTTCATCGGAGTGCCATCTTCCAGCGACAGCCCGTAGAGTGAAAGGTGATCTGGCTTTAGGATCAACGCCTGATTCAGCGTATCCGTCCAGCTTTCCATTGTCTGGTGAGGGAAACCATAAATCAGATCAAGGTTCAGACTGTCAAAGCCAGCCCGCCTAAACGCACTAACCGCGAGCGCGACCGCATCATTGTTGTGACGCCGCCGAAAGAGTGATAGTTCGCCTGCATGGGCAGTCTGCATCCCCAAGCTCACGCGGTTGAACCCGACCAGATGCAATTCCTGCGCGTATGCCGGCGTAATATCGTTCGGATTGGCCTCAAGCGTGATCTCAGCATCCGGTTGCAACTGAAAACTCTGGCGAATTGATTGGAACAGGATATCGAAATGCTCTTTTTGCAGCAGACTAGGGGTTCCGCCACCAAAAAAAACCGTGTGCAGCTTAGGATTATTGCCTCGCTGTCCCACCCACTCAATTTCGCGCTGCAATGCATTCACAAAAGACTCAAATAAATGCTCAAGATGCGTGTACGTGTTAAACGCGCAATACGAGCATTTTGTTGTACAAAAAGGGATATGAATGTACAGAGATAGAGGGAATTTGTCGGAATATGCCACGACGCCTTAATTCTTTATGCGTTTTCGGCTGATTGCAGTATTGTGCTAGCTCCCATATAATGATTCAAGGTCATCTTTATCATTTATTCATCTTTATCTTTGCCAACTTATTTGATCTGGAAGGCACCTTCGATGCCCGAAACGACCCAGTTCACTGGTATGGGGAATGAAAGTTCCGGGACTGCTTCACTTAAAGCCAATTCCGTAATCTCTAACCGCTACAAAATTCATAGCATCATTGGCAGCGGCGGAATGGGTACGGTATATCTCGCGCGCGACCTTAACTTCACTGATGTGAAACGTCTAGTTGCTGTTAAGGAAATGCAGGCAACAACCAAAGATGTTGCGATGCGCGGATCAATGATTAAGAATTTCCGTCGTGAAGCAAATCTACTAGCCCAACTCAATCATGCAGCTATTCCGCGCATTTTTGACATTTTTGAAATCAATGATCGCGCCTATCTGGTGATGGAATATATCAATGGCACCGATCTAGAGCAGTTGATGCAAAAGACCAAAGAACTGCCAACGGATAAAGTGCTTGAATGGGCAATCGATCTTTGCGATGTACTGGATTACTTGCACAACCAGAAACCTGACCCGATCATCTTCCGTGATATGAAACCCTCGAACGTGATGATTGACAGTTTGGGTAAAGTGCGCCTGATCGACTTTGGCATCGCGCGAACGTTTGTCAGCCATGTCAAAGGCACCATGATCGGTACCGAAGGCTACTCTGCTCCGGAGCAGTATAAAGGTGATGCCAATCCGCAAAGCGATATCTACAGTCTCGGCGCGACACTGCATCATGTCTTAACCCGCAAAGACCCGCGTCTGGAAGCTCCATTTACTTTCCATGAACGTCCGATACCCAACTTCAACAGCAGTATTCCTGAAGACTTTGCAAAAGTGGTTGAAAAGGCGCTGCAATCCAACCAATCGGATCGTTATGCTACGTGCGCCGAAATGAAGGCTGACCTCGAGAGAGCAAAACTCAATCTCGCTGGCATGGTTGTTGTACAGCAGCGTCCCGGCGCTCCGATTGGCGCCTCACCATCCCCCGGACAACCTGCTAGCGCACAAGCCGCTCCTACCAGTTTCTTCGACAGCGGTGCTACCGGTTCCATACAGCCCCGATGGATTTTCAAAACTGAAGATGAGATTCGTTCCAGCGCCGCCGCTACAAAAGACCTCGCATTTGTTGGTTCGTACGATACCAATCTATGGGCTATCAAATTGGACAGCGGGGAAATGGCGTGGAAATTCCCTACGCGCGGCGGCATTGCTTCAGCACCTGCAATTGATGAGCAAACACGGATGGTTGTGTTCGGTTCTGAAGACTTCAGTTTATATGCTGTTGAAGCACGCACAGGCCGCGTAAGCTGGACTTTTCAGACTAAAGGCCGCATTCGCAGCACCCCGCGTATTGCCCATAATGTTGCGTTTGTTGGCAGTGATGATTACAAGGTATACGCGGTGAATATGTCCAATGGGCGTCAGATGTGGGCTTATGATATGGGTGCCCCGGTGAGAACTCGTCCCTTTGTAACCAACGAACTGATCATTGCCGGGTGCGAGGCTGGTGATATTGTCGGCATTACCCTTTCTGGCAGTCGTAAATGGAGCTACCGCACTCGTAAAGCTGTGCTTGCATCGCCTTACGTTGACGATGAGGGCAACTGTTATATCGGCTCTACTGATGGCTATATGTACGCATTGGACGTAAACAACGGTTTTAATGCATGGCGGTTCCGAACTAATGGTGCGATTTACTCTTCACCTGTCGAAAATCGCGGGTTGTTATATTTCGGCTCCACTGATAGCAACTTTTACTGCGTGAATGCCGAAAATGGTCGCGAGAAATGGAAATTCAATGCCGAAAAACCGATTGTTGGTTCGCCCTTAATTCATAAAGGCGAATTATTCTTCGGCGGCACAGATCAGAATCTATATTGCTTGGACGCGGAAACTGGCCGTGAGCGGTGGCGATTTTTCACCGGTGGGCCAATCACTTCCGCCCCAATCATCGCTGGTGATCTTCTGCTCATTGGCTCAATGGATCACATTTTGTACGCATTGCCGCTTGTCAGCTAAAAACTTTACGGAAACGGGGCATCATGAATTTGTTTCGCAAACTGCTGCAACCGAAGTCCGAGTCAAAACAGGAAAAACCGGTTGCGCCTATCGCCACAGCCGCTCCTGATTCTGAAACTGCCGCGCCAACTGAAGAGTCGTCCGTCTTGCAAAATGGGGTTCATGAACCGGCAGAAACACCCAAAGCCGAGCCACAGGTCAGCATAGATCTCAGCGAAGTTGTCGCTGATCTGGATAACTTAATCATTGAGCCTGAGCCGGAAGACACCCTTGAAGCCACCGGCCCTCAGGAAACGGTCGTACTGCGTCTGGAGATTGAAGAGGAACTGCCTCCCGCACCACGCGCTACCGCACCCTTACCCTCTACCGGTGAGTTGATGAACTCGGTAGTTGATGGCGCAACCCGCCCATTACCTCAGGATGCGATTCTAGAGTTTTCGCCACTTACTCATATAACGTTCGGACAAGCCACCGACGTGGGTAGAATCCGCACGAACAATCAAGACTCCGCATATACGTTTTTTGCCACAAGTCGCAGCGTGGATGAAATTCCAGATTTCGGCCTTTTCATCGTCGCAGACGGCATGGGCGGTCATCAGGACGGGGAAAAGGCATCTGCAATTACAACGCGCACGGTCGCCTCACAGGTTTTGGATAGCATGTATCTGCCCATAGTTTCGCGGCAAAATAAAAACCACGATATTCCAATCGCTGAATCGCTGGCAAACGCTATTCAAAAAGCCAATATTGAGATTATGACCCATGTACCGGAAGGCGGTACAACCCTGAGTTCGGTGGTCATCATTGGTGACCGCGCATATGTTGCCCATGTTGGTGACAGCCGTATTTATTTGTTTCATCATGGGGTGCTCGAAAAACTCACCCGTGATCACTCGCTGGTACAACGGTTAATCGAACTAGATCAGATAACTATTGAAGAAGCTGCCGAACACCCGCAAAAGAATGTGCTTTATCGGGCACTAGGGCAGAATGAGGTTGTTGAAGTTGATACCTTAACCAAGCGCCTCCCGCCGGGGGCGATGCTGCTTTTATGCAGTGATGGTCTATGGAATCAAGTTTCAGATAGTGAGATCGCTGAAGTCATCAGTCGCATTCACAGCCCACAGGAAGCATGCCAGAAGTTGATCTCGATGGCAAACGCGCAGGGTGGCATTGATAATGTTACAGTCATCCTGCTCCAGCTTCCCGGTTAAGTGTCGAGTGCATAAACCGCTATGAAACGGATTGATTTCGACCCATACATCCAGCTTGGTGTAGCACCCGGGGCTAGCGCTGATGACATAAAAGCAGCGTATCGCCGCGCTGCCCGACGCTTACACCCGGACGCGAATCGCAGTCCCGGTGCGGCAGTTCAATTTCAAGACATTACTTCTGCTTTCGATTTACTATCGGATGAGGCGAAGCGCGCGGAATATGATAGTTCCGCAAAAGATCAGCCTGAGGGAATGTCCTTTACCTTCCGGGCGATTCCCAGTAAACGCACAATCGGGCTGCTTCCTGAACCGCAGGTTTTTTATTTACTAGTTGACCTTATCCCCGATCCCCGCGCTAGTGAAGCCACCAACAAACGCGAATCCCGGCTAAATCTGACTCTGGTTCTCGATCATAGTAATTCGATGAATGGTAACCGCCTGGAACGGGTCAAGATTGCTACCCACCAGATTATTGATCAACTTACCCCTGAGGACATTCTTTCTGTAGTCTCGTTTAATGACTTTGCTGAAGTTGTTGTTCCCGCCACAACTGTAACCGACAAAGCTGCGATGAAAGCTCGCGTGAGCATGATGATGGCTTCAGGCAGCACCGAGATTTATCAAGGGCTCTCACTCGGCGTTCAGCAAAATCGTCAGTTTTTAGCGCCAAGGCTGGTAAACCATGTCATCTTGTTAACGGATGGGCGTACTTATGGAGACGAAGATCGCTGCCTTGACCTAGCCCGTGAGGCTACAAAAGATGGCATCAGTATCAGTGCGATGGGTTTGGGGCAAGAATGGAATGATAAATTTCTCGACGAACTCGCATCCCTAACCGGTGGTTCTTCTGCTTACGTTCAATCATCTTCAGCAGTCGTGAGCTTTCTCAACGATCACGTTCGTAGCCTTGCAAACGTATTTGCAGAGCGCGTAACGCTTTCGATTGCCCCGGACCCGGATGTGCGCGTGGAATCTGTCTTCAAACTGGCGCCAAACCCGCAGCCATTGCCTGTTGATATCGGTAATATTTCAATGGGCAGTTTGCAGGTAAACCGCACAATTTCCGTCCTAATCCAGCTCGAAGTCCCGAAATTGGAGAAGGAAGGATTCCGCAGCATCGGAAGACTGGTATCCGCAGGGGATATCTTTGCCAATCGTTTACAACGGCAGCAGTCAATTGCTGAAATTGCCCTCGAAGTAATGGCTGAACCGCCTGTTGAGGAGCCACCTACATCAATCCTGGACGCATTGGGCAAGCTAACGCTTTATCGTATGCAGGAACGCGCCAATGAGGCGCTTGAAAATGGTAATGTGCGCGAGGCGACGCGTTTATATGAAAATCTCGCCACCCGCCTGTTTGAACTAGGTGAAAGCGATCTTGCCCAGCAAGCCCGCGCTGAAGCAGAACAGGTCGCCTACACGAAAAGTCTATCGGATAAGGGCCGTAAAGCCATCAAATATCAAACCCGACATCTGTTGTTGGCTAGTGGCCCCGGAGAAGTTAGCGCATGATTATCTGCCCGTACTGTGCCTACAATAACAAACAGGGGATGCTCTATTGTGAAGAATGTGGTCGCCCATTAGGCGGGGGCGAAGCGAGTGCAACCTTGCCGACCCGGCAGTTGAATAGTAACAGTGATAATGCCACTGTTCATGCAACCTGGGGAACAGCGCGTTTTGACGCCAATGCCCAGATCGTCATGCATGTACGTGATTCTGCCGAAACCATTACCCTAAAACCCGATAGAACGACACTTGTCGGTCGTTATGATTCCAGCAGTACTCAGCATCCAGATGTTGACTTGACACCTTATGGTGCGCTGGAAAAAGGTGTCTCGCGCGTGCATGCGGCTATTTACCGTAACGAAGAAACGGATACGCTGACACTGGTTGATATGGGGAGTGCGAATGGGACTCATTTAAATGGCCAGCGCCTGCTTCCAGATCAACCCCGCGTGCTGCGTGATGGGGATGAAATCCGGTTAGGCAAACTGGTAACACATATTTACTTCAAAACATAAATACAGCGCATGGAGATGTGATGATCTCGGTTCTGGTTCACATTCTAAATCAAGAATCAGTTAAAATGGATATTGAGGAAATTCCTGCTCCTGGTGATGTCAGCCTGATCGGTAAGAATCCACGTGAGAAAACCGACAAGGAAGTAAACTGGGTAGAAGATGGCGTGACCACCGTTGTTATTCCTATGTGGCGCATCACATTGATTGAAGTTCTGCCATCACTTGAGGAAGAGACCGAATTTCCCCTGCCCTTCCGTAACGATTGAGGCATCAGTATGGCGTCTGGACGACTGCCACGTGCGAATTCCCGCGATGGGAAGCGCGTTCTAGTGGTAGATGATGAACCGAGAATGATCAATTTCATTCGGATGAACCTCGAACTCGAAGGCCATCTGGTGATCGAAGCACACAACGGGCTTGAAGCATTGGAAGCGGTACGCACCAAACTGCCTGATGTGGTATTGATGGATGTGATGATGCCTGAACTGGATGGCTTCGAAACCCTGAAGCTATTGCGCGAGTTCTCATCAGTTCCGGTAATTATGCTAACCGCCAAAAGCGAAGAGAATGATCGTGTATATGGCCTGGAATTGGGTGCGGATGACTATGTTGTCAAACCCTTTGGCCCACGTGAGCTTTCTAGCCGAATTAAAGCTGTGCTGCGCCGCGCAGACCGGCCATCTGCCTCACCCGCGCAGGCCGTGCTTAAAGTTGATGATCGTTTGAGCGTAGATTTCAACCGCCATGAGGTGATCGTCAACGGTGAGCATATCAAACTGCGGCCTACTGAATATCTGCTTTTGTACCATCTGATCGAAAATGCCGGTTGGACGGTGCCACACGATCAACTTCTGGCGAAAGTGTGGGGCTATGAATACCGTGATGAAACTCACTATGTTCGGCTCTACGTGAATTATCTACGCGAGAAAATCGAGGAAGACCCTTCAAACCCCAAATATATCCTCACCGAGCGTGGTATTGGCTACCGATTCATGGATTACAAGCATGAAGCTGGCGGCTAAATACGCCTAATTCTGCCTCTTGCGCAAATCTAACGTTGCTCTGACGTCATATAAATACTGGCGGCGTACACTCCTTGTAATTCTTATCGTAACGGGAGCGTATTATCATATGAGCAAGACAATTGGTATTGACCTTGGTACCACAAATTCGGTGGTAGCGGTGCTTGAAGGTGGTGACCCTGTAGTGATCACCAATGCTGAAGGCAGCCGAACCACCCCCTCAGTCGTCGGTTTCACGAAGAATGGTGAGCGCATTGTTGGCATTTCTGCAAAGCGTCAGGCCGTCGTAAACCCTGAAAACACAATTTTCTCGATTAAACGACTGATGGGTAAAACGTATGCTCAAGCCAAAGACGAGGCGACGCTGCTTCCGTATAAAGTTGTTAGCGGCCCTGTAGAAGATGCACGTGTGCAAATTCCTGCAAATGGTCGCCAGTACACCCCGCAAGAAGTCAGCGCCATGATCCTCGGTAAGCTGAAAGCAGATGCTGAAGCCTATCTGGGTGAGGCGGTAACTAGAGCAGTAATCACCGTACCCGCGTATTTCAACGACAGTCAGCGTCAGGCGACAAAGGATGCGGGCAAGATTGCCGGTCTGGACGTACTGCGCATTATTAACGAACCAACCGCAGCAGCACTTGCATACGGACTCGACAAGCAGGAATCAGAGACCATTCTAGTATTCGACCTTGGCGGTGGCACGTTCGATGTATCGGTACTTGAAGTCGGTGAAGGCGTGATCGAAGTAAAGTCTACGTCGGGTGATACTCACCTCGGTGGCGACGACTGGGATCAGGTGATCGTTGACTGGTTGGCTGAAGCCTTTAAGCAGGAACAGGGGATTGACCTACGTCAGGATCGTCAAGCGCTTCAGCGCCTGAAGGAGGCTGCGGAGAAGGCAAAGGTTGAACTTTCATCACAAGTTCAGACAGAAATAAACCTTCCCTTCATCACTGCAGACTCTTCTGGCCCAAAACATCTGGTCATGTCCATGACCCGGGCACAGCTTGAAAAGCTGAGCGCTGACCTGCTGGCGCGTGTACGCAAACCGGTTGAACAGGCGCTTAAAGATGCCGCAATTGACAAGAATGCCTTGAATGAGGTGGTTCTGGTTGGTGGTGGTTCACGGATGCCTATGGTTCAGGAACTGGTACGGTCGTTGCTCGGCAAAGAGCCGAATCGCAGCGTGAACCCGGACGAAGTGGTTGCCATCGGCGCGGCAATTCAGGCGGGCGTGTTGAGCGGAGAAGTGAAAGATGTGCTGCTGCTAGACGTGACCCCGCTGAGTCTCGGAGTGGAAACGATGGGTGGCGTGTTTACCAGGTTAATTGAACGCAACACCACTATTCCGGTATCTAGGAGTGAAATATTCTCAACCGCCGAAGATAATCAATCAGCCGTAGATATTCACGTACTGCAAGGCGAGCGTCCGATGGCGGCAGACAATATCACGTTAGGCACGTTCCGGCTAGAAGGCATTCAGCCCGCGCCACGTGGACTGCCGCAGGTTGAAGTCAAGTTCGACATTGACGCCAATGGCATTCTCAGCGTGACCGCTGTTGACAAGGCAACCAGCAAGCAGCAGACGATCACCATTACCGCCTCAACCAATCTCAACAAGAGCGAAGTGGAACGGCTGGTGAACGACGCAGAACGCAATCACGCGGCTGACGAACAGCGTCAGAAGATAGCGCAGGCGAAGAATGAAGCCAACAGCCTTGTATATCAGGCAGAACGTTCGCTCAATGATCTTGGTGATAAGCTCAGCGCCGTAGATCGCAGCACAATTGAGAATCAGATTCAGGCGGTGAAACAGGCAGAAGCCTCGAACGATATAAGCGCAATTCAGGCGGCAATGAGCAGCTTGCAAAACGCGACCTATGCGCTGTCACAGCAGATCAATGCTGCTCAGAGCGCCGCCTACGGTGGCAGCAGCAGCCCGCAAGCCACACAAGCGCATCCTGATGAAGAAGTGGTCGAAGGCGACTTTACCGAAGCATAAATTCAAGATCAATCAAAAAGGCGAGTGTGCTTAATACTCGCCTTTTTGAATCTGACCGGAAACCGTCGCAAGATGAGTTCAGCCACGAGCTAATTGGCTCAACCTCAGCAGTTCTCTATCAGTTTCAGGATACCTACCCAACCAATTCCTGCTCGCGCAGCGCTTCATACGCCGCTTTAAATTCCGCAAGCATCGCGGTCTTAGCATCTTCTCCAAGAAAACTGCCCCGCACCGCGTTCAACGCAATGTCCTCAAGGCTGTCCTGAGTCAACGCCCCGGCCTCAACCAGTTTCAAATATTCGTTATTCAGCGTCGTTTCATAAAGCGAAGGCATGTCCTGCCCAACGGTGACCTTCACTCCTTGATCAAGCATGGCATGCAGCCCGATCTCGCCCGGTTCCTTTATGAATCCTGATTTAACTGCCCTTGTCGCGCCAATGCACACGGTAATATCGCGCTCTGCGATGTCCTGCATCACATCA
>CAZBPB010000103.1:0-10519 GCA_964493565.1 uncultured Pleurocapsa sp.
CGATGGATAACGCCACCTTCCGCCTGCTCAGTGAGGCCAGCCAGCGCACGGGTATGGATATTGTGTTCGGATTCGTGCATCAAGACGAACGCCAGCGCTTCTATATCGCCAGCGCATATCTTTCGCGTGGTGAACTACTGCATATACATCACAAAATCTACCTGCCCACCTACGGCCTGTTTGACGAATCGCGCTTTTTTGATCAGGGTGAAAATGCCCGCGCCTTCGACACCCGTTTTGGTCGTTTCGGGATGCTGATCTGCGAAGATTTCTGGCACATGTCGCCGCCCTATCTGCTGTGGATGGACGGCGCAGACCTGATGATCTTCACCAGCGCCAGCCCCAGTAGAGGACTGGATACCAGCGAGATTTTTAGTGGTGGTCATTGGGTTGAACTGGTCAATCAAGCCTATGGCAGCCTGTTTACCAGCTATGTAGTGCATTGCAACCGCGTCGGCTTTGAAGATGGCAAGAACTTCTGGGGTGGATCCAGCGTGGTTGATCCCAACGGCGCGTTTTTGCTCAAAGGGCATTATCTGGATGAAGCCCTGCTCACCTGCGACGTGGATTTGAACCAGCTTCACCGCACCCGCAGTCGTTTGCCACTCTTGCGCGACGAACGCCCCGAACTGATGCTGCGCGAAATGGATCGCATCCTAAAAAGGAACCACCGATGAGCGTAACCGTCCGCACTCCCAACGATCCACTTATGGATCGTCTCGCCATCAACACTGATCTAGCGCGAAAAGTGCTCTCCAGTTTCATCGCTGATGAAATCTACAAGACGGGCATGAAGCGCGCGGTCATCGGGCTTTCCGGCGGCATAGACTCGGCGGTTTCTGCGTATCTTTCGGCGCTGGCGTTAGGCGCGGAAAATGTATTGGCGGTGCGCATGCCCTATAAGTCGTGGTCGTCTGACAGCCTCTCAGACGCTGATAAGGTGATACAGGCGTTGGGGCTGGCATCTTTAACCGTCGAAGTGACTGATATGGCTGATCCGCTGTTCGCGCAGTTTCCAGATATCTCCAATTTACGTAAAGGCAACGTGCTTGCGCGCCTGCGTATGACCGTGCTTTACGATCAATCGGCAGCTTGGGGCGGGCTGGTGATGGGCACCAGCAACAAGACCGAAATTCTGCTTGGATATTCCACCGTCTATGGCGACAGCGGCGTGGCCTTGCAGCCGATTGGTGACCTGTACAAAACTCAGCTTCGCCAGCTTGCGACGGCCTTAGGCATCCCCGATTCGATCCTGCAAAAACCACCCAGCGCCGATTTGTGGGCAGGGCAAACCGATGAGGATGAACTGGGCTTTACCTATGCCGATGTTGATCAGGTATTGTTCCTGCTGGTAGATGAACGCTATACGGTAGAGGAAGTGATCGAAGAAGGTTTCAATGCCGCTTTTGTCACCAGCGTATGGCGGCGGGTGAAAGCCAATCATTTCAAGCGCACCATGCCCAATATCGCCAAGCTTAGCCGCCGCACCGTCGGGCATGATTTTCTGTTCTTGCGCGATTGGGCGTAATTGGTGAAAACACAAAATAGCGTAATTTGAAAGGCTGCTTATGGCACAGAAAAATAAATCCGCAACCTTGCGTGCAACACCACAGCGATACCCAAGAATTGAAGATCGCGAAAGTCAATTTTTTGGGTGTTTGGAAGATTCAATGCTTGTTCAGCATGAGTTGAAAATTCCTCATGAACAGGTCAAAGAATTTATCCGAACTTCTATTCATGATGCGAACAGAAAATCGAGTCGTGCAATCCTCTCGATTGATGCGAACGAAACTCCTGAAAAAATTACCAAAAAATATAAGGGTGCTGGCAAGAGTCTGTTAAGTTATTTTCGCAAATACTGCGTTGATCCGGCGGCAACAGCCCACCAGATTCAAGGCAAGCACTATACTGTTGTCGGGGAAGATCTTTTTAGGCGTAGAACTTTGCAAAAAGAGCGCATGAATGCTGGTTGGCGTTATCAATACCTTACGCTGTATTGTGCCCGTGAAACGGGCCGATTTGATGCAATTCTTGATATAGGAACCGTAGAGGCCGATTTTAACGCCGTTATCAAATTTAGGGACAACCCGGACGATCATTTAAATCTGTTTGTCTCGATCAAAAATCGAAACAACACAGTAGGTGGTCAAGATTTTCCTAAAGCTGTTCGCGCGTTAGAAACAATCGCCTCAGGCGATAAAAATATCCGTGGCCCCTATCTTTGTGTTTTTGGAATCGTCATGGATCGGGGTACTCGTTACATAAGAGGGGATAAGCGGGGTATTCCCTATTCAAACAACACAGAAGTTTGGCTATCGGATTATTTCTGGCCATTTTTTACCAATTATTCGTATGAAGAAGTGATGACTCTTGTCCTGGAAGTCCTGGAAGAATTACATGGCGCGGGCGAGTTGGCAACGCAAGTCGAAGTGCCATCGGAAGTTCTAGATGCTTTTGGAGAAGCCTGTGTTGGCGCGGGTTTAGTGAATGCAGAGGGATATTTTACTGACTCTCGCAAGATAGTCAGCTTTATATGCAGCTAGTGATCGTTTCGGTTATTAAGACGAATTTATAGCGAAAGCGTTGGTGTTGGCAGAATTTCCGGGCACTTTTACCTTAAACAGGTCAGGCGTTGACTCTACGATCATATGCGGAGATAGTCGCGAAGAACTGAAAGCATTCGAGAACCAAGCTGATCTGATTGTGACTTCTCCCCCATATGCTGACGCTCGAAGGAAGCATTATGATAGTGTTCATCCTGATGAATTTGTGGAATGGTTTTTGACATTTCATGAACCGTTTTATAACGCGCTGAAACCTACTGGAAGCCTTGTAATCAATATCAAAGATAAAGTTGTTGATGGAGTTAGACATCGTTTTGTCTGGCGAACTATTGACGCTTTCTCTGATCGTGGCTGGTATCCCATAGAAGATTACATATGGCATAAGACTAATCCGATGCCGGGGCGCTGGCCCACGCGCTTACGTGACGGGTGGGAATATTGCTTCCACCTTGCAAAGTCAAAACGACCTTACTTTAATCCCGAAGGCGTTCAACAACCTGTTGGCAATTGGGTAGAATCACGGTTAAAGAAATTAGGTGATGGCGATCTCAGTCGTCACAACTCCGTAAATGATAGTGGATTTGGAAGGGATCTTTCTAAGTGGGTCGGCAAAGAAAAAGTGTTGCCCTCTAACGTATTGAGCCTCGCTCTTGTTGGCAAAAATAAGGGACATCCTGCCGTATTTCCTGTCGCTTTGCCTCGATTTTTTATTAACCTGTTGTGCCCGGAAGATGGGCTTGTAATCGATCCCTTTGGTGGCAGTGGTTCAACAGGCATTGCCGCTTTGGAAACAGGTAGGCGATCCATATTGATAGATAATAACCCCGACTACTGCCATGAGGCGGTCAAACGACTCTGTAATGAAGCTGAAGCAAAAACCAACGGCGTATTGCGGTTACTTTAGCAAACTCAGCCGCCGAACCGTCGGGCATGACTTTCTGTTCTTGCGCGATTGGGCGTAATTGGTGAAACACACTCACAACTGCACTATCAAAAACGGGGCGGTTTATCTAACTGAAATGTTGTCCGTGATATTTTTTTCGTGATAGACGTTTAATAAAGTGGGTGTGTATAATTAGCCGCAACGATTTTTTTGAAACTCGAAAGGGTGTAAATATGGCGCTTGGTCCTGTTCAATATCTTGTCGTTAAATTTGAAGGCAACAACTTCAAAGGTGAAATCCTTGATGCGCTGTCGAAAGTTCACGATAGCGGCACCATTCGCGTTATTGACCTGTTGTTTGTAAAGAAAAATAGCGATGGCACTCTCGATGTCGTTGAATTGGACGATCTCGCAGATGCCGGCGGTTTCGATCAATTAGTCAATGACACGATGACACTCCTTTCCGAAGCTGAAATGCTGACGCTGGCAGATGATCTTGAGCCGGATACAGCAGAAGCAGTGCTGGTATTCGAGCATGTTTGGGCGACTGAATTTGTGAACGCTCTTCGCAGTGCAGGCGGAACGCTGGTTGATACGGGGTTCGTACCCCATGATGTGGTCGAAGACGCCGAAGCTTATTATTTAGAAACAACTGAGTCGTAGAAAGAGAAAAATCATCATGATGCGTAGACGTGGACCCGGCCTAATGCGTGTAGCAGCAACAACAGCAGTCGTAGCGGGAACTGCCAATGTCGTCAACCGTGCAATGGCGCCCAAGCCGCAGCAATCAGCGCCACCGCCCCAGCAATATGAGCAGTATGAGCAGCAGCCGGAAGTGGTGTATGTGCAGGCGCCGCAGGTTGAAGCTCCGGCAGCACCGCCGCTACCCTCTGGTGGCGTCACTCAGGATCAGATCAACCAGCTTCAGCAGCTTGCCCAGTTGAAAGATCAGGGTATCCTGACCCAGCAAGAATTTGATGCCCAGAAGGCAAAAATTCTAGGCATGTAATCGGTCAGGCTTGCAAATTTTGAACCAACGAGGGCGTAGAAATACGTCCTTGTTTATTTATAGGTGTGAGCGCCCAAACCCTTCCAGCGTGGCGCGAATACCGTTTTCCAGCGGCGTTTCATAAATCGGCATTGCTTCACGCAGCGCACTATCATCAAAACCGCGCGGAAATGACAGCGGCTTCGGCTCAACCGTAATTTGCGCGTCAGGCCGAATACTGCGAATGATCCCGGCAACTGCCTCGACAGTGGTAGGTACGCCGCCGAGATTATAGAAATACGCGCCATCCATCGGGCGCAGCGCAGCCCCGATAAACTGTTCAGCCACGTCCGATGCCCATTGGAACTGCATCATGCCGCCGAAGCTGATGTGAAACGGTTGTCCAGCGGCAGCAGCCTGCATGGCTTTCGTCGGCTCGCTGGTCAGCCCCTGATCGCGCCCCAAGCCGTACACAGTGTACGGGCGCAGCGCCGTGCTGCTGATCCCGTTTTCCTGCCAGTATACGGAGGCGATCCCTTCCCCCGCCACCTTATACACGCCGTACAGCGTATGCGGGTTAGGCAGCGCGTCGCGTGGCATCAGCCCCGCTTCGCCCGTAATCGCTAAATATTCTTCAGGCGTGCCGTAAATAGCGATAGACGATGCCTGCGCCAGATGCTTGATCCCGGCCTGCTTGGCTGCTTCAAACACGTTCACAGTGCCGACCACATTCACCTGCGCCCCCATCACCGGGTTGGCGCGACAGAACGGCACTTGCAGCGCCGCCAGATGCACAATATGGGTCACGTGGTGATCTTCCAGCGCCGCTTTTACCTGCGCGAAATCAGTCAGATCGCCCGGAACAAAGGTGATCGCTTCCTGTTCTTCCGCGCCCATCAGCAAATTCAACCGGTGACGGCTGCTGCCCAGATCAAAACAAACGGCCTTCATCCCGCGCTGCGCCAGATGGTAGAGCGACCACGCGCCGATGCAGCCCAGCCCGCCCGTCACCAGCACAACGCTGCTTTCCACGCTCAAAATGAGACCCTCAATACATTCTGTTTCTTGGTTTTAGCCCAACGAATATTCACCGCGCATCAATCAAATACGCGTTCACCCACCAGTACGGGTATATCAATTCGGTGTTCACCTGCGCAAAACCTGCCTCGCCAAGCTGCTGCTCCCACGCCGCAATTGGCTGTTCGTAATTCAGCCGCCCCGCCGAGCGATCAAAATAACCCCACATTACCGGCATCAGGAAACCCTGTATCACCACGTCGTTACCGGCGTACTCCGCCAACCCTAACCGGTTCCGCGCCAGCACATGCTGAATACGCTTCGGCGCGAGAGGATTGCGAAAATCCGGCGCGTCGAACTCCACCACCAGCAGCCGATCTGTATGTTCGCGCAGCCAGCGCAGCATTGCCGGGCGCTCGTCAAAGGGCAGCGATTGCAGGCTGTATGTCCCCTGCGCCACATCCCAGCGATCGGTTGAAGTCGCCGCGAAATCCTGAAGCGTGCCTTGAAATGCGCGATATTCCTGCCCTATCTGACGAAGCTGTGACTCCAGATTTTTCAGCAGCACCTCCGAAGGCTCAACCACATCCAGACGGCGAATGGTGGTCGTCAGGGCAGGGATCAACGCCAGCCCGTCGCCAGTGCCAACGTCCAGCAAGCTGAATGCCGTGTACTGGCGATAAATAGCCCTCAGCCCGGCGCTGGTCTTCTCATACAGCGGAATATTCCCGCCGCCGCGCACAAATTGCTGAAAGCCCTCAGGCGAAGCGTAGGCATTGGCTGCGCCACTCGCCAGCCGGTTTCCCAGATACACGCTGGATGCCGCATACACTGGATCAGCCGGATCAAGCGCCGCCGCCGCGCGGATGTGCTCCAGCGCCAAATGCAGGTCGCTATCTGCAAACGCATTGACGGCTAGGATGAAATATTCGGCTGCCGTGGTCAATCCTAAATAATCCTTTCCAATGATCCGCTTATAACGCTGCCCCATCCTCAATGTCCGGTGGATCATCTTCCGATTTTTCCGCCCCGGACGCGGCTGCCTCCGGCGGCGCTTCAGTTTTCGCGGGTGCTGTCGGTGTCGTCACCGCAGCCGGTGTAACCGGTGAGTCTGGCATTGAATCAAACGGGATGATCGGAATCGCTTGCACAGCTTCAGGCGAAGGTGGCGCCGGTTTGCGCCGCGCCAAGTACACCCCACCAGCTACCAGCGCCACGCCGGCAACCAGCATCACAATGCCCTGCGTCACCATTGGCGCCGAAAGTTCGGCGCTAAACGATTCGCTCAATGCCCGTTCTACCGTAATTTTGAGTTCTGACACTGCCACTGGTTCGCCGGTTGTGGTGGTCGCATCTGTGGTCAACGCAGACCGCCCGCTCAACCTGTTGCCAAAGAGCAGCACAATCAGACCGGCAACCAGCAGCGCCGTGCCTGCCCACAGGATCAACCCCGGCCATGTACGTAGGGCAAACAGGATGATGATCAACATATTTACCAGCAAGAAGATCATCACGATCCATATGATGGTTGTCAGGTCATTTACAACCCGCGTTAGCTCGGCATCTAGCTGCCGCAGCACGTTCTGTACCGCATCGCCAACCACGTTAATCGGGCGATCTTCCGGCGCAATGGTTGGAATAGGCGTGATCGTTGCTCGCGGAGACGGCGTGATCGTCGGCGCGCTAAACGTGCTGGCGGCAGAAGAAATCTGGGTTGCCATGCTGTCCACATTCGCCTGAGAGGTGCTAACCACGTCGTGAGCCTGTGCGACGGCTGTTTGCACGCCCACTTGTAGATTTCCGGCGCCTTCTTCAAGCCGGGTGACAAGCTGTTCCGGAATCGGAATAGTGACCGAAATGATTCCCTGACCGACAACGATATTGGGCCACTCCAGCCGTGCGGGGCCCATAGGAGTATCAATAACCACTTGACTCAGATCAAAATTCGCCAGTTCAGTTTGCAGGCGTTCAACCAGCATGTCCCCCAACTGCCCCAGCATAACAATGATGAAGTCTCGCATTGTCGAGCGCACCACCCTTCAGGCGCGGTCGAGGGGTTGCAGATGAAATCAATCGCTTCATAACTACCGGTTTCGGCAGCCTGTTCCAACCTCTGCTCTTCGGTATCAGAGCAAACCCGCACCGCGCTTATGATCACCTGTGCAATCTCAAACGCGGGTTGGCCTGCAAACTGCTGGCGTAAAAGTTCTACTTCGTTGGTGACGGCGGTTTGTGCCCTGTCTACCACTCCGAAAACCATAGACGCCGCCTGTGCCTGCAACCACTGCGGGGAAAGTATCGTCTCTGAAATGGTTGCGGCATCGCTGTTCAAAAGCGGGGCTGTTAGTTCACTCATCTGGATGGTTACGTTGCCAACCGTGAGCGTGTCTGGCAGGCGCTCAACCAGCGCCGCCAGAACAGCGGGCGCAATCTGCTCGCGAAAGTCTGCCTCATTCAGTGTTTGCCCGATAGCCAGCGGGGTGGCAGCCAACCCGCGCAGCATAGAGGTGCTAATCACCAGAAATACAAGTAATAAAGACCGCGTATATCACCGCAAAAACGCGACCCGCAATTCTCAAATTACGTTCCATGATTACCCACCGTTTGAGGAGCACGATAATATGTCTTAACTATAGCCCCCGATAACCTTTTTCTGCGATATTTGATCCTCTCGATCAAGAGGCATTGAAGCGCAGAGGCTGTCTCGTATACAAATCTCTGCATCCAGCCAAAATTATCCACAGTCACAGGCTGCATCGTGCCGTGTATCCGCTTCCCGCGCTTTACGTTCATCTTCAAGCGTCCGGATGGCATGTTTACCCACCCGTTTCCTCGCTCATCAACGCCTGCAAGTCTAGCAATGGCTGCTCGTTAACCTGCAACAATCCTTCACGCGGCCTGTCAAAATCCACGATCAGAAGTAGAACCACTGTAAACACCAGTACCGAGATGAGCAGGGGGAAAATGCTGCGACTGCCGTGAAGGCCGTTGCTAAACCCTAGTAATGTCAAACTTAGCGCGGCAATCACGTAAATGCCTATCATGACCGTCAGCGGCATTCGCGTATGTTCAATCGTAAAAATACGCTGGGAATCGACATTTATGGTTTCATTCACCGCTTCAACAAACAGCGCAATCACTTCAGAATCCGGGTGTTCTGCGCCAACGGTTCCGGCAATTGCCCATAATGCTGCCAGGATTGCGCTGCCTTGCGCGTCGGCCTCTAAAATAGCCGCCGAATCAATCTGGGATGTCAACTGTAAATCAACATATTCCTTGAGCAGTTCTCTCGCCTGTGTGCGGTATGGCTCTGGCAAAAATGTTGTTCGCAGATAAGTGGTTTCCGCCGTGTTGGCATCGTTCATCACCAGCTCTTTGCGATTATCAAAACGGTTGGATGCCATGCCCACGACAAAAGCCAGCAAAAAGGCCAGCAGCCCCAACGTGACCCCGACCAGGGCTGAAGAACCTTCTTTTGGAAGCGGTCTTTTTTGTGACCACTGCTTGCCGATTTGATAGCCTAGTTCTGTACACCCGAACAATAGAAGGAATGTGAACAGGTAAACAAGAACTATCGGTAGCGAATCCAGAAAACCTATGTCCACAGTAGCAGCCTCATGATCGTAGTCGGTTATTTTCAGGCGAATATCTTAGCGGCGTTATAAGTTCGTACAAGGCTGAAGTTTATGGACTTAGCGGTTGATTTCCCGCCCGACTGCCTGATAGCTCAACGTGATGGCGCTAAGTAATAGAACTACTTACAAATACCCTGAACCCGCCTATAAAAACAAATGCCAGATTGAGCTTCAAAATTTACTCAATCTGGCATCATCTAACGATTTTGTATTTCAGAAATTAGCCTGAGCCGGACGACGAGTCTCCCGACGACGAACCTCCTGACGAGGATGTTCCACCTCCACTGGACGTTGTTCCGCTGGATGTGGGCGTAACATCAACCGGCGGGCCACCCGAAGGCATGAACGACGGATCGGCAGCGGCAGGAACATATGCATATACCTGCTTGCGGTTGCCATAAGCGCCACCCGTATAGCTCAGGATGTCCGCGAAAACGGCGAGTCCCAACCATATCCAGTCGAAACCCTGAATACTACCGCCGGAAGTTAGCGCCGCCGCTGGCGCTATGATCATGTACATCAGCATAGTCCACGGCAGGAAAATGAAGCAGAGAAGCGGCAGCACCCAGTTATCAAATGTGGTCGAAAACCGCAGCGGTTCAGCCAGCCACCATAACAGGATAGCAAAGCGCGGGCCTAGAAAGACAAGAACGGTAAAGATACAACACATAATATTTCCCCCGGATAAATGTTAAGTAACTGCTACGACCTCATTCACCTTTTCCGTAAGGACTCCTTTCTACCCGGCTGCCCAACTTTGCGGCATCATTTCTGCTTGTTCCGGATAGTACCTGAAACAAGAATATCTCATCTCGTGCTAAAATCCCATCATCCCGTAATTTCGGGCAAATCCCTTTTCATCCAGCCGACTTCACATTGACAATCCGGGTACATCTCGCATAATGACCTGAACAAACAGCAAGCATAAGTTACACATGACACGCCCAACCTTTCCTGAACCGATGCGTATCGGCCCGATCACTATTGATGTTCCGCTCACCCTCGCGCCGATGGCCGGGCAAACTAACCACGCAGCCCGCCTGCTGGCAAAGGAAACCGGTGCCTGCGGGTTGGTGACTACCGAACTGCTGTCATCCCTTGCCATTCACTACAAGAGCAGCAAAACCTTCGCCATGTTTGACTGGACGGAGGATGAGCGCCCGGTGTCTGTGCAGTTGTTCGGCGCCGATCCGGCGGTGATGGCTGAAGCCGCGCAGGTGGTGGCTGTCGCGCACCGCCACATGCACCAGGAAATCGTCGGCGCCGGCCACATGGTAGAAGGCCAGCACCTCGGGCAGCCCGAGCAGGTGCGCGTGGAAGGCATCGACCATTTCGCGCGAATGCCGCGCCAGGCGCACCGCGACCATGGCCTGCAGCGCGATGCCCAGCGCATCCGGATCGAACTCGGCGTGATAGCCGCGAATCACGCCCGC
>CAZBPB010000104.1:0-9466 GCA_964493565.1 uncultured Pleurocapsa sp.
CGTTTACACCAACGTTTACAGACACGTTCACTGCAACCCTTACGCCTTCGGAAACATATACCGAAACTGCGACAGCGACCTTTACGGCTAGTGACACGTATACGGCAACTTACACTGAGACACCTACAGCCACAGCCACGCATACGCCTGCAGATACATTCACTTCAACGGCAACAGCGACTGTGACGGAAACATTTACGCCTACAGAGACGGCTGTTGTGATGACTGCAACAAGCGGGGTAGATGCCACCAGTACCGAGCCAATTACGCTAACGTATACCGCGACGGTGGAGGCAGCTACAAGCACGCCATTGGCTACAGGGACTTATCCGCCGCCACTGCCAGAAGTACCGTTCTCTGAGATGAGCATGGCTGAAGATTCGGTTGTGCGCAGCGGGATTCCTGACGCGTTGCAACATGCAATTTATGGACGGACGCTTTACCAGAACGGCGAACCGATAAATCATTTTGGCGCCGATTTGTACGACATTGGCGCGATAGGCGTTGAGGGGATACAGGCGCTAGGCATTCTTCAGGCAGTTGATATTTTTAGCCCGGCGGGTGTGACCTATTTTGAAGGCGGCGCAGTATTCTGCTTGCAGGGCGAAGGCACGTTGATCTGGTTGGCCGCTAGCAATGCGCCGCGCATCGCGGAGATTATCGGCAGCTATCAAGTTGAGGAATTTCCCGGCTTCACCTGCGCTACTCTGTTTGAGCCGGGTACGCTGGTACTGGTGCGGGAAAACCCGATGGCAGATTCACAAAAAATTCAGAGATAGATGGATGTTTTCACCGCCACACATTAGCGATAATTGGATTCATCTGCCCGGTACAAAATGGACATTCGCGGCGGGCAGATGGAGTTTTTATGAGCACACTTATCATCGGCGCCAACGGGATGCTGGGGCGCGCATTGATCGCCAGATTGATGGAGCGTGGGCGTAAAGTTCGCGCCTTCGATCTTGAGCCATTTCCAGACCCTCGCGTTGAATCTTTTGTGGGGGACGTGCGCGATCTTGCAAGATTGAAGCAGGCTGCCGGGGGAATCGAGACGGTTATACATGCGGCTTCGCTGGTGTATCTGGGCTTAGGCAAACCGCAGTATGTGTACGATATCAATGTGGGAGGTACGCAGAACGTCATTGATGCCAGCCTTGCGCGGGGCGTGAAAAAGCTGATTTATACCAGCTCAATTGATGTGGTATTTGACGGACGGCCAATCGTTGAGGGCGATGAATCTCTGCCTTATGCGCGTACTTTTCTGGATTACTACTCAGAAACTAAAGCTGACGCTGAACGTCTGGTGTTAGCTTCCAACACAAAATCAGGATTGCAAACCTGTACGCTGCGACCGGCGGGTATTTACGGCCCATTTGACCGGCATCGGTTTCCAACGGTGTTTACCCGCGCAAAGCAGGGGAAACTGGCGCGGGTGGGCGATGGCAAGGCGCGTTTCAATCATGTGTACGTTGAAAATGTGGCGGAAGCGCATCTTCAGGCTGCCGCGGCCTTACAACCGGGTTCGAAAGTTTCAGGGCAGGCGTACTTCATCACTGACTTTCCGCCGCTGAACTTCTTTGATTTCCTTGAGCCATTTTTGACGGCTATGGGGTTGCCTTCGCTTAAAAAGCGGGTGTCATACCAGACCGCGTATACGGCGGCGCTTGCCGGTGAAACCATCTATAAGCTAGCGCCAAGCGAAAAGACCGCAAAGCCAACGGTAACGCGCTACGCTGTTCTTAGCCTGTGTCGAGATTATTCGTTTGTCTCATCAAAAGCAATCCGCGACTTTGGCTACCGTCCGGTAATCGGGCGTGAAGAGGCATTCCGGCGCACTGTGGATTGGTTTCGCACGTATTGGAGACCTTCGGCCTGAGCAAATTTAGTTTTTTAGAATGGTGATTACGCGCCGCCACGTCCGTTGTAGACGAGCGCGCCGCTTTCGGCAAACTGATGAAATACCTCAACAGCCTGCCCTGTAAGGACACCATCTATCAGCTCAATTCCACGTTTTGCCAGTTCTTGATCCCACTGTGGATGAATGGGGCCTTCATCAAAGCCTGTGATGGTTTCAAGCTCCGGGCCACTGCCAGCTATCGCCAGCGAACGGATTCCAGACCAGATGCTTGCGCCAAAGCACATGGCACATGGGCGCCAGTTGACCACCAACTGATAAGCAGGCATGTTCGCGCCGCCAAGATCGTAAGTGCCTAAAATCTTTTGTGCCAGCGAAAGGGTCATTACTTCGGCATGAGCAGATGAACAGTTGGATTCAACAACGCGGTTGACCGCGACGATCACACGTTTTCCGGTTTCGATTTCGAAAACCCCCGCAGCAAACGGGCCGCCGGTATTATGCTCAATATTCAGGCGTGAGAAGCGAATTACCGCTGCCATGCGCTCTTCCAGGGTGGGCATAAATTCGGGCAACCGCGCATTTTCTGCAACTGCCCAATCGGGCAGGGTGAGTGTAATTTCCATTCCAACGGCCTTTCTCAAATAACGCGTATGTACCCTTACGATTAGACCACAGATTTTAGCTCGGGTTGCTATGGGTTTGAGCGAAAAACAGAAAAAGGAAAGGACAAGCACGATTGCTTGTCCCTTTTTGTTGAGGTGAATTTACTCAGGGATTAGCATTTTCGCGGCGGCGGAAATTGCTGCGGCGCGGACGGCGAGAAGCCTGGGCGCTGCTGTTTGGCGTGTGACTTGCGCTGCGATCAGGCTGCCGGTTTGTGTTCCCGCCATTACGCGCTGAACCATTATTTTGTTTAACGTGTGTTTGCACAACATGCATCGGGACATCCGACTGAAACGGGTTTTGTTCGGCTACCGGCACCCGTAAACGGATCAATTTCTCGATGTCCCGCAGATAGGCGCGTTCTTCCACATCACAGAACGAATAGGCAATACCCGACGCTCCGGCACGGGCAGTGCGGCCAATACGATGGACATAGCTCTCTGGCTCATTGGGGAGATCATAGTTGATGACGTGGGTTACATCATCTACATCAATGCCGCGCGCGGCAATATCCGTCGCCACCAGCACCCGCGTTTTACCGGCCTTAAAATTTGCGAGCGCACGTTCACGCGCGGTTTGCGATTTATTGCCGTGAATGGCTTCGGCCTGAATATGGGCGCGATCAAGCTGTTCAGCCAACTTGTTTGCACCATGCTTGGTGCGGGTAAAGACCAGCACACGACGGATCGCGGCGTCTGCAAGCAAATGTTCCAGCAAAGCGCGTTTGTTTTGCTTCTCTACAAAAAAGACTGACTGGGCAATCTTTTCTACAGTGGTCGCTTGCGGCGTTACTTCCACGCGCACAGGGTCTATTAGAATGCTGTTGGCAAGTTCCTGAATGGCTTCGGGCATGGTTGCCGAGAACAGCAGTGTTTGCCGGGATTTCGGCAGCGCGGCAATTACTTTACGAACGTCATGAATGAACCCCATATCCAGCATGCGGTCAGCTTCATCGAGTACAAACATTTCGATAGTATTCAGTCGAACGTAGCCCTGATTCATCAGGTCAAGCAGGCGACCGGGGGTAGCAACTAGAATATCAGTGCCGCGACGCAGCAGATCAATTTGTGGCTGCTGACCAACGCCGCCAAAAATAACCTGTGATTTCAGACCGGTGTAGCGCGCATAGGCAACGAAATTATCGTTGATCTGAGCAGCTAATTCGCGGGTTGGAGAAAGCACCAGAATACGGGTGATTCCGCGTTTGCGGTCACGCGTAGATTGGTACAGACGCTGCAGCAGGGGCAGCGCAAACGCGGCAGTTTTGCCGGTGCCGGTTTGGGCGCAGCCGATCAAGTCTTTCCCCTTTAACACCTGGGGAATAGCCTGTGCCTGAATCGGTGTAGGCTTTGTGTAGTCAACCGCGCTCAAGGCGCGCAGCAAAGGATCGATCAATCCAAGATCGTGAAAATTCATATGTCCTCGACAAATGCAAGATGTGTGTCTCTTTACCGGGACACACTATAAACAGAAATGTGGTTGAGGCTGATAGAAGGGATTTGTGAAACGAAGTCAAATACGCGTATCAATCTCATCACAAACATTATAACACAGAAATACTTCACCGTGTGAAGCCCTGCGAGGCGGCACAGGTGAACTAGGGATGGAAGAAAAGGGATAATGCCATTATTCTTCGGCACACCTTGAAGCTAACCTAATTTTGAATTGGATGAGAAATGAAGATTATCACGGACAGCGCCGCAGACCTTTTGCCACAGGAAGTCAGTGAACTCGGTATTCAGGTTGCGCCGTTGTTCATACAGTTTCCGGGTCAAGCGGAAGTAGCATCTGCGGATATTGCCCCTGATGATTTCTATGATCGGCTGCGAAGTGTTTCACCGCAGGTGCCAACGACCTCGCAGCCTTCGCCTGGCGAATTTATGAAACTTTATCAGCAGGTCGCTGCTGAGGGCGAAGAGGTGATGTCCATACATATCTCCTCTGGCTTAAGTGGAACCTACAACGCGGCGCTAGTGGCTGCAAAACAGGTACCAGAGGCGAAGGTCACGGTTGTTGATACGCAAACCCTATCGCCCGCGGAACGCTTTCAGGTGTTCGCAGCCGCGCAGGCAGCCAGAGCAGGATGGTCAGTGCCGCAAATTCTGGAGCGACTAAGCGCGATTCGCGCAGCTTCTGAAGCAATTTTTACGCTGGAAACACTGGATTATCTGGCGCGTGGCGGGCGAATTGGCCGCGTGCAGGCGTTGGCTGGCTCAATTCTGAGTATTAAGCCGATCATCCATGTAGACAAGACTGATGGTAAATATTCGACCATTGGCCGCGCCCGCACGATGAATCAGGCCACTTCTGGTATAGCCGATCATCTGACCAAGCAATACGACAAACAAACGCCGGTCTGGGTAACGGTGATTCACGGTCAAGCGGCAGATCGCGCCGATCAGATGGCCGAAATCCTGCAAGAACGCCTGAATGTTGGCAAGCTAGATATCATCCGCATTTCACCTGTGCTGGGGGTGCATACCGGGCCAGGCGTGGTCGGCGCTGGCGTAGTGCCAATGTCACTATTTGATGGGTTAGGGATGTAATTTAACGCGGTTAGGGATAACTGCCTTTCGGGACACTCATTTCGATCCGGGGGTAAGGCGCGCCTTGCCCCTACAACCCTCAGGGCAGGGGAGTGCAGCGCGAAGGCAGCGAAAGACGTTAGGCATCCTCGCTTATTTTCAAAACATGTCTGCTCCTCAGCGCGGCACTAGAGGAGTAGAACGAGACATGTCTCATCCGTACAGCACAGAGGTTGAATTATTCCTCGCCCAGGTCTGCATCAATGATGTTGTAAACGGCATCCAGAAAATCTTCTGCGGTTTCCATAGCCTCAAAGGCGGCAACGTCATTTGATTGCATTAACTGCTGCGCTGAGGTTAGCAGGGCATTGGCTGCCTGTGCGATCAATGACGCAACATCCTGAAAATCGTGCTCTACCACTAGATTGTCAATGACATTGATAGCCTGATTGGTTTCACCAGCGGCCTGTTGCAGTAAACGCAGCGCCTCTGCCGATGTGTTCATGATCGCAATCTCCTCTAAACTGAATACAATAAATAACTCCCGCGCTCCTCTATCTTGCCAGACTCTGGCGAGGTTCGCCGCAAATGACAAGTTCTAACAAGAGTACACAAAAGCTTAAACTAAATTTATAGTTACTTGTTGCAGATTTCATGTTTGTTGCGTTATTGTTGGAGTTGTCCGGACAGGTATAGACATGACGGTGCAGTTCCGAATACTTAGAACCAGTTCCTTGCCGCTGCATTTGCAACTGCTGGATGAACTGCGCCACAACATCAAAAACGGAGCGTTACATCCCCACGACCGTTTGCCGGGTGAATGGGAAATGGTGGAGACGCTGCAAATCAGCCGGGCTACCATCCAAAAAGCGTGGCAGGCAGCGCAGGATGAGGGATTGATTTACCGGATTGCTGGTAAAGGCACGTTTGTTTCACCGCCAACGCCCAGCATCGGACGAGGGATCGTCGGGGTTCTGCTGCCGGAGTATCGCGGAACTTTCGCGGTGAACCTGGTTAACGGGTTAGAGCGTGTGCTGCGTAAGAGTGGCTTTCGCGTACAGCTTGCAAGCACGGAGCGCGATGTTGGAGAAGAAAGTGAACTGCTTCAGAACTTGCTCAATGATAATGCCAGCGGCTGTATTATGGTTCCGGCACGCGCTGAATCTTCAGCGTCACGGTTGATTGGAGAGGCTGCGCAGAGGATGCCAATTGTCTTGATGGACAGGCCGATCAATGGAATGGTGCTTCCATGCGTATGCAGTCACCATTATGAGGGCGGCGTACAGGCGATGGAACACCTGATCGAGCTTGGTCATCGGCGTATTCTGTTTGTTTCGCGACCGCATCTGGATTTGTGGTCTGTATCCGAACGATACCGGGCTTATCAAGATGTACTACGGCGGGTAAATGCAGAGCCGATGCCACCCTGTTTAATCGGCGCTGCCCGTGAATTGAGTTCCTATGAAACCTATGCGGAACTTGATCTTGCTGAGTTTTCTCCCCTGCTTGATATTCTGAGCAGAAAAGAAGGTGATCGCCCGACAGCGATATTCGCAGTGAATGACTGGATCGCTGTCAAGGTGCAGCAGGCGCTAAATGCTGCGGAGAGGAGAGTACCTAAAGATGTCTCCCTGATTGGTTTTGATGATCTGGATATTGCCCAATATCAGGACCCTCCATTGACAACAATTGCGCAAAATGGATCTTTGATTGGAGCTGAGGCGGCACGTCGACTCATCACCTGTATCGAGGGTGAGGCCAGCGAAAGTATTTTTACTTTGATCCCAACTCGACTGGTTCAACGCAGTTCGACTGCGACCGTGTCCTGAGAATTTGAAAAAATATCCTTTGTTTTTGGGTTGTTCAACCGTTTTTCTGAACGGTCAGTCTAGCGCACCCTGACCGCTCAATCAGTTTAAGCTTAGATATTAGCAACGTGAGGAGAAAGACTCATGCAGCGTTTTATGAAGAAGGCAGCTTTGGCGCTCATTCCCGCCGCGCTGTTTGCTATAGGCAGTGTTTCCGCGCAGGATCCAGTTACGATTGTGATTAACGGTACGGGCGGCGCTGAGCTTCAATGGATTAACGAGTACGTTATCCCGGCATTTGAAGCGCAGATGGCTGAAGCCGGCACTCCGGTTGATGTAGTGGCAAACGAGTTTGTTGGCACCGGCGAAGATCAGCGCCAGCAATGGGTACTCGATCTGGGCGTTGGCGCTGGCGCAGACATTCTGGCATTTGACGGTTTCTGGCTGCCAGAATTTGTGGATGGCGGTTTGCTGCAACCTCTGAACACGCTGGTGGGCGATGCGGCGACCGAGTGGGAAGGCTGGGATCAGATTCCTGAAAGCCTCCAGCAAATTCTGTCCTACAACGGCGAACTGTTTGGTGTTCCGCGCGGCACCGATGCCCGCGTGATCTGGTTCAACACTGAATTGTTTGAACAGGCTGGTTTGCCTGCTGACTGGCAGCCGACAAGCTGGGAAGAAGTTCTGGATGCTGCCCGCGCAATCAAGGAAAATCTTGAAGGTGTTGTGCCGCTGCAACTCAACGCTGGTTCCGCGATGGGCGAAGCCACCACAATGCAGGGTTACCTGATGGCACTGCTTGGCGCTGGCGAGCATATCTATGATTTCGAAAATGAAAAATGGATTGCCAGCAGCCCGGCTATTCTGGACACGCTGAATCTGTATGAGACCATTTATATTACAGAAGGTCTCGGTGACGCACGCTACCAGCTAACACAGGATGGACGAGGTGAAATTGCCATGCTGGTTGAAGGCGACTATCTGTGGCGCGGCCCGCTTGCGCCAGATTCGGGCAATTTCCCGATGGCAAATCGCGACGAAGTCATCAGCTTTGCGTTAATGCCAGCGATGGAACCGGGCGCCGGCTATCACGATCAGGATTTTGTCACTATCAGCGGTGGCACCGGTTTCGTGATTAATCCGAACTCTGCTCACTCGCAGGAAGCATGGGAACTGCTGGCCTTCATGTACAGCCAGGAATCGCTGGCAGCACTGCAGGAAATTCAGCCGCGTATTCGCGCTCGCCTTGACGTACCGGTGACCGGTGACGAAACCATGAGTGCAATTGTAGACGAGGTGCTGCAATATACGACCATTCGCCCGCAACTGCCGGATTACAACCGTGTATCTGCAGAAGCGCAATTGATGACCGAGCGCGTTGTATCAGGCGAAATGACGCCAGCCGAAGCTATGGCTGCGTACGATGAAGCCGTGACCGCCCTGGTTGGTGAAGACAACGTGATCCGTATTCCTGTTGAATAAACACGTAACCCGTTTAACTGTCAGCCGGATGCCTTTGAAAGGTATCCGGTTGGCCTTTAAGATAGGATGTGAGTTGTGCAGCGTGGAATGCTGTCCCGCCCGGTAGGGTTGTTGTTTCTTGCACCGGCAATTGTATTTATTGCCGTTTTTCTGGTGTATCCATTCTTCTCAATTTTTCAGATGAGTTTTACCAACACGACGCTGGTTGGCGTGAACGCCACAAATCCGCAATATGTTGGTATGCAAAATTACATCGAGCTGTTTGACAGCGACCAGTGGATGCGGCGCGGCGAGATGGGCTGGAGCCTGCTGGTCACCGTTCAGTTCGTGATTGGCTCCGGGCTGATCGGACAGGCGATACTGGGTTTATTCATCGCTGTTCTTCTGCAGAACCGGCGCGGTTTTACAAGGGAACTGGTGTTTACGCTGGCGATTGCAGCGTGGATTATTCCGGATGTCGTGGTGGCATTTGCCTGGTTTGCTTACCTTGCGCCGGACGGAACTCTAAACAGTCTCTTAAATTCCATCGGCATTACCGGCCCGGATTGGCTGTTCAACTATCCTCTGTTGAGCATCATCGTATTTAACACGTGGCGCGGCGCTGCCTTTTCAATGCTGCTATTTTCTTCAGCGTTGTCTTCAATTCCACCCTCACAACTTGAGACGGCTGATGTGCTGGGCGCAAGTAACTGGCAGAAATTCCGAGATATTTTACTGCCTCAGCTAACGCCCTATATTTTGACCGACCTGCTGCTCATTACCCTGTGGACTTTTAATACCTTTACGCCGTTCCTACTGACGGGCGGTGGCCCTTCGTTCCAAACGGACGTAATTTCAATTTTTACTTATCGCATCGGTTTGCGATTCTTTGAGTTTGGAAAGGGAAGTGCTGTAGCAATGGTGGTCATGATCATCAATCTGGCAATCGCCAGCATTTACTTGCTGGTTAGCCGGTCACGGAGGGTGCGCGCATGACGAGGACGCGGAAACGGCGCATCACTTTTCGTTATGTGGTGGTTACAGTTGTAGCCTTGTTGGTGGCTGTCTTTTTTCTACTGCCTCTATTGTGGTTCATTTTTGCGCCATTTAATGATCATGCCACATTAACCGTGTCGATTCCCGATAGCCTT